>CAZAKU010000277.1:0-3869 GCA_964485765.1 uncultured Lentisphaerales bacterium | reverse complement strand
GTGCCGAACAGTCGCTGCAACAGGCTGCCCGTGACACAGTGCTAAGCGTTCAGTCCGCTATCGAAAACACATTCAAAGCACTGCTTGGTGCCGGGGTTGACAAAAATGTCTCAGGCGACCTCATAAAGACGCTGATCGAGACTGCTGTTAAGGCCTATGCAGAAAAGGGTGCCTCTCTGGATATAATGGTACCTGAAGCCGAGCAGAGCTCTCTGGCAGAATGGGCAGCAGGTGCCTTCCGTGACGCTGCAGGCGACGGTGTGGAGATCAAGGGTGATCGCACGCTGGCACAGGGCTTCCGCGTCTCTATGGCTGACGGACGTATTCAGCACGATTTCTCAGCCGAAGCAATCACCGACGCACTGGCCGCATTACTGCGACCACAGTTAGCCGGGATTCTTAAAGCGGCCCAGAGCAACGACTGAAGGAGAGACTCTTCTCATGGCGTATTACTATCTGGCCGCATCGCTCCCGGAACTTTCACTGGGGCAACCCGTGAACATGGATGCAGCTGAATACATAACCCTTTGCCGCAGCCACCTCTCGGAGAGAGACTGTCAGGCGCTTGATGCCATCGCATCGGAGTCTGCCTGCGATCACCCCACGGTGGAGGGCTGGCGCCAACGCGAAATCCAACTGCGTAATGCTGTTGCACGCCTGCGCGCGCAACGGCTGCATACCGATGCGTCACAGACTCAAAAAGTCCACACGGGGTTCGAAGTCTCTATCGAACAGGGCGTCGAAAAAGCATTCCAGGCCCCCAACCCACTGCAGCGCGAGCGAATGCTGGATGAATTGCGCTGGCAAACGCTTAATGAATTACAGGGAACCGACGGGTTTGGCAGTGCCTCCGTCGTAACCTATCTGCTCCGCCTGCAACTCTGCAAGCGCTGGAGCACATTTAATAAAGAAGATGGAACAGCCCGCATGGAGAGCACACTCAGTGCCGAACCCTCTGACGGGCAACAGGAAAAAGACCAGTAGATCTCTCTGGGAAATATTATGGATACCAAAGGTAAAATAACAGCTGTTAACGGCAATCTCATATCGGTTGCATTCGATGGTGCCGTAGCACAGAACGAAGTCGGCTATGCCCTTCTTGGCGAACTCCGCCTTATGTGCGAAATCGTCCGTATTCGAGGCACTGTTGCCGACATGCAAGTATTCGAAGATACAACCGGCCTGCACATCGGCGACGAAGTGGAGTTCACGGGAGACCTTCTCTCCGTAGAACTGGGCCCCGGCCTCCTGCGCCAGGTTTACGACGGACTTCAGAACCCCCTCCCCCGGCTTGCCGAGCAATGCGGCTTTTTCCTGCAGAGAGGCACTTACCTGCGCGCACTTGACGGCGAAGGGAAATGGGCTTTCACACCCAAAGCAGCCGTCAACGATTCCGTGACAGCGGGTGAGACTCTTGGTTCAGTTCCGGAAGGAATATTTGAACACCGCATCATGGTACCATTCGCTATGCGCGGGGCGTTCACGGTAACAACAATCGCTGAAGCCGGCGAGTACGGCATCGATGACACGATCGCAACCCTTACCGACGAAAAGGGCAACGAGATCCCGGTGACCATGGTGCAGCGCTGGCCTGTAAAGCTTCCAATAACCTGCTTCACGGAGCGTCTTCGCCCGGAGCATCCGATGACAACCAAGATCCGTGCAGTTGACACATTTTTCCCCGTTGCTCTTGGAGGAACCTACTGCATCCCCGGCCCGTTCGGAGCGGGGAAAACGGTTATCCAGCAGATCACAAGCCGTAATGCCGAAGTCGACATTGTTATTGTTGCAGCATGTGGTGAAAGAGCCGGTGAGGTGGTAGAAACCCTGCGAGAATTCCCGGAGCTTACCGATCCGCGCACAGGCAAAAGCCTGATGGACCGTACCGTAATCATCTGTAACACCAGCTCTATGCCGGTTGCCGCCCGCGAGGCCTCAGTATATACTGCAGTAACCCTTGCCGGATACTACCGCCAGATGGGCCTTAATGTACTGCTGCTGGCCGACTCCACTTCTCGCTGGGCGCAGGCTCTGCGCGAAATGAGCGGCCGCCTGGAAGAGATCCCGGGAGAGGAAGCTTTCCCGGCATACCTTGAATCTGTCATTGCAGCATTCTATGAGCGCGCCGGACGCGTAAAGCTTAAAGACGGCTCCATCGGATCCGTTACTATCGGAGGTACGGTAAGCCCTGCAGGCGGTAACTTCGATGAGCCCGTAACCCAGGCCACCCTCAAGGTCGTAGGCGCATTCCACGGCCTCTCGCGTGCACGTTCCGATGCACGCCGCTACCCGGCAATCGATCCGCTCGACAGCTGGAGTAAATATGCAAGTATCGTCCCCGCCGAACAGGTGGAGCGCATGCGCGAGACCATTCGCCGCGGAAACGAGATCGGCCAGATGATGAAAGTTGTTGGCGAGGAGGGTACCTCCGACAACGACTTCGTTACCTTCCTTAAAAGCGAGTTTGTAGACAGCAGCTACCTTCAGCAGAATGCATTTCATGAGATAGATTGCGCCTGCTCTTCTGATCGCCAGAACCACGTCTTTACAACTCTTGAAAAGATCACCGAAGCTTCTTTTTCGTTCGACGACAAGGACAAGACCCGCCTGTTTTTCCATGAAATGTCTCAGGTTGTGCGCGACTGGAACCGCTCAGAAATGAATAGCGACGAATTTAATACACTTGAAAGCCGTATTGACGGTATGGTGTCGGAGGCATTAAAGCATGCATAAGGTTTACCACCGAATTGACAATATAACGGGCAGCGTCATCAACCTCAGGGCTGAAGGCGTAAGCTACCGCGAACTGGCAGAAGTTGAGAGCCGTAACGGCAAGTCACTTGCACAGGTAATCAAGCTCAACGGTGACCAGGTGTCACTGCAGGTTTTTTCCGGCTCACGTGGTGTTGCCACCGATGCCCGCGTAAAATTCCTGGGCAACGCTATGCGAGTACCGTTTTCTGAAGCACTACTCGGACGCGTCTTTACCGGCGGCGGCAAGCCTCGCGACAACGGTCCTACCCTTACTGAAGGGCTCATCGATATCGGCGGTCCCTCCGTCAACCCCGCCATGCGTATTATCCCGCGGAACATGGTACGAACCGGCATACCGATGATCGATGTATTCAACACCCTCGTTGAATCGCAGAAACTCCCAATCTTTGCGCGTGCCGGCGAACCATATAACCCGCTTCTGGCACGAATCGCACTACAGGCAGAGGTAGATGTCATCATCCTTGGCGGCATGGGCCTTAAACACGATGACTACCTCTTCTTCCGCGACACACTTGAAGAGAGTGGCGCCCTGTCACGCACAGTGATGTTCGTGCACACTGCAGCCGACCCCGTAGTGGAATGCCTGCTGGTGCCCGACGTCGCCCTGGCGATAGCTGAACAATTTGCCCTTCAGGGAAAGAAGGTTCTCTGCCTGCTCACCGATATGACAAGTTTTGCCGATTCCATGAAGGAGATCGCAATCACCATGGAGCAGGTGCCCTCCAACCGCGGATATCCCGGTGATCTATACAGTCAGCTTGCCTCACGATATGAAAAAGCTGTCGATTTTGAAGGAGCCGGATCAATAACCATCCTTGCAGCAACCACTATGCCCGGTGATGATGTGACACATCCTGTACCGGATAACACGGGCTACATAACCGAGGGACAGTTCTACCTGCGTAATGGACGTATTGAACCTTTCGGAAGCCTCAGCCGACTTAAGCAGCAGGTTAACGGCGACACACGCGACGATCATCGTACCCTCATGGATACCATGATCCAGCTCTACTCCGCCTATCGAGAAACACTCGAGAAACAGTCCATGGGATTCCGTATGAGTGCATGGGACAACAAGCTGCTCAAATACGGAG
>CAZAKU010000276.1:0-4081 GCA_964485765.1 uncultured Lentisphaerales bacterium | reverse complement strand
CGTCATAACGACAGCACAGATCTAGCTGCTCTGACGCATAACAGCAACCTTCCTCTCAGCGGCCCGGAGATTGCTGGAGAAAGCGCCGAATCAGCAGCACCAGAGGATGTGGCAACCGCTCTATCCTCCCCGATAAGCCCTGCGGATTACGAACATATCATCCTCTCACCACAGATGTTTATAGGCACAGGAGGAGACTCCGGGCTGCAGGCAATAGTTGATCGACGTAACACTACAGGAATGACATCCACAAATGTTCCTTTAGAGTGGGTTGTTGCAAACTATGATGGAACCCGTCCCGATGGAAGCAGCGACGATGCCACACGTATGCGCAACTTTATACGTGATGCATACAAATTATGGGGGACACGCTACGTGCTGCTGGTGGGTGACGCCGATATTATGCCCTGCCGTAAACTGTATGCACGGGTCTCTTTCCGGACCACGCAAATGCCTGGTGACAACTATTTCAGCTGCCTCGACGGCACTTTCGACGATAATGCCAACGGCATATATGGCGAGTATAACGACGGACCAGAGGGAGCACAGGTAGATTACTACAGCGAAGTATATACGGGTCGCTGGCTAGTCGGGAACTTGAGCGAGTTAACCAACGTTGTTAAGAAGACAATTGCATACGAAACAACCACTAGCGAACATCTGTCACGTATCTCTATGAGCGGCGAATATCTGGCTTTCGGAGGCATTGCCGACTATGCCAAACCTTTGATGGAGGAGATACGCTTAAGCAGCACCCAGGCAGGTTTTTCTACGAAGGGGTTTGAAACGTCGCGCTATGCCGAAGAGTACAACACCGACAACACCCTCTACGACAAAGAGGGTAAATGGCCTAAGAGCGATTTCATAAAGCTTATGAATAGCGGACCCAATGCTATCAACCATATGGGACACGGTTCTCCCACCCTTTTCTGCAAGATGGTTATTAGTGACATCGCACAAATAACAAATCGTGAACCATCACTTATTTACTCTCAGGCATGTGATGTAGGCTCATACGATACCGCACCTAACTGCTTTGCAAAGGCACTGCTAACACATGAATACGGCCCCTTTGCCAACATTTTAAATGTCAGGTACGGATGGGGATTCCAATACACTACAGATGGACCATCTCAACGCTATAATCGTGTTTTCTGGGATCAGATACTGAACCACGACCTGATTCATATCGGCCGGGCAAATCAACTCTCCAAAGAGGAGTTGGTTGAGATGATCGAACCAGAGTCAGATGATTTTATGCGCTGGTGCTATTATGCAATTACCCTCTTTGGTGATCCTGCTACACCATTCTCCGCAGGCCTATGCGATATCCCTATCGACATAGAACACACACCACTGATGAATCAATACTCAACCAGCACTCCTTACGAGGTCGCATGCCTACTGTCACCAGACAGCATTGTTAACCCTAACTTAACTGAACTTATATGGCGAAGCTCCAGCGCTCCGGCACTGCTTAACACAAACAGCATGGAACATATCAGCAACAACAAATACTCATTTATGATCCCCCCTCAAACAATGGGATCCCGCATCTCATATAAGATCAGAACAGCCAACATGGCCGGCGTGGCATCCGAATCGCCCCAAGAATATTTATCTTACCATGAATTCGATATATCCGAACCTATCACCATAACAGTCACCGGGTTCCCCTCTAATTACGGCGATGTCTTCCCTGATTACGGTCCCTCTACCATCGCATCAAACACACCTGTAACTGCAACTGCATCTGCGGCAACCACCCCGGTGGAGGGCAGAAGGCACTTCTGTACAGGATGGGTCGGGACGGGTGATGCAAACACCGTAAGCACACAGAATGTTGCCAACTTCACAATAACACAACCCACGGCCCTGCAGTGGCAATGGCAGCTCCAATCCGGCCTGGAACAGTTATCCTCCCCGGCAGGCGTAACAGCAACCACATCCTGGTGGAGTACCGTAACCTTTGCCGCCACAGAAACCGCACAGCCCTCTGTAACACTCTCCGATGAAACATATCGTTTCTGCCACTGGATTGTAGACGGTATTCGTGAACCTGTAGATCAGACAGCAAATAATCCTGTAGAAAACATCCCCATGAACGTGCCCCATAGCGCACTGTCGGTCTACATGGATGAGAGCATAGACAGCGACACAAACAACATTCCCGATTGGTGGGAGCTGCATTATACGGCCACTACAGGCAATGATCCTCTTTCGGACAGTGACGCCGACGGCGCCACTCTTGCACAGGAATATGCCGACCGTACCGATCCTAATGATTCATCCGACACACCGGCAGCCCCTGTAATCACTCACACACCGATACCTTCTCCACAGGCAGTCATAGCCCCCTACCCTGTGCATGCTCAGATCAACGACTCTTTTGAGGTAACCACTGCCTCATTACAATACAGCCGCAATAACGGCACATGGACTAATGTGATCATGCAGCTGGATTCGCCCGGCATATACCAGGCCGAAATAACCCCTCCGGCAACTCAGGGAGATAGCTTTACTTACCGCATTGTTGCCGGAGATTCTGCCGGACATATATCAACAAACGGGCCACACTCATTCACCCTCGTATACCCGCGACTGGACCTCTCCCCGACCAATTCATGGGACATGCTTCTGCGACCGGGAGAGGTCTCACAAACCGATATAGTTATCAGTAATGCCGGTAATGCATCTCTCTCATGGCAACTGCGGGCCGGTTGGTTCGACGACCTTGAACAGGGAACATCGAGATGGAGCTATCCCGTGTCGGGCGACACACACCCATGGGTGCTCTCAACCAATCGCTTCGAATCTTCCTCTCATGCAATGTATGCAACCATGCCGGTAGATGGTCTCGCGCCATCAAGCGTGCATGCCCGGCTCGACACCGAACCTATTCCTCTGGGACCAGGGGCCAGACTTCAGTTCCGGCACTGGTACAACATGGAGGAGGACTCAAGAGATCCTGAGCAGTGCTACGATGGTTCCATAATAGAGATCTCAACCAATGGAGGGGTCTCATTCGTACAGCTGGATGGTCCGTATACACGCCGTATGCATGGCTGGGCGGCATCGCCGTGGGCACAGGGCACCCCCTGCTTCGGCGGCTCCTCCGGCGGATGGACAACGGCACTGTTTGATCTTTCAGATTATGAAGGAACAACAGCAATAATCCGCTTTCACGCCGGAGGTGACAATAATACCCATTCAGAGGGATGGTATATTGATGACATTACCGTGCTTCCGTTCGAGAGTGACTACGCGGACTGGATAACTCCGTCACTAAGCTCCGCATCGCTTGCCCCCGGAGCAGCCACAACAGTAACATTAACCATAGACAGCTCACTGGCACTGCGAGGTGCACAGAGCTGCGTGCTTGATCTGCATTCAGACGATCCGGAGCAGAGCAGCCATACACTTCGTTTCGACCTCTTTGTGGGAATGCCTCCGGTTTGCGAGATCAAATCGATGAACCAGCTCACTGATGGCAGCGGTTATGTAACCGCAACTAACGCGGTCTCTGATTTCGACGGCAACATCTGCTCCCTGCGATTCAACTACTCAACCAACTCCGGTGCGTCGTGGCAATCCGCCACGCTTGTATCCTCCTTCTCGGAGGAGGGATCTACCAGGATCTCGTCAAATTTCGTTTCTGGTATTGCAACCACAAACAGCAGCAGTGAACTTATAACCAATATTGTAACTGTTGCTTGGGACACAAAAAGCGATCTCGACGTGGATCTAGCCCCTTCAGTTATGCTGCAGGCCGTGGCCTTCGATAATAAGGAGTGGAGCACTCCCTCTACCGTTGGCCCCATAATGATAGATAACCAGCCTCCCTCTGTTGTTACAATATTGAGCAGCACTCATACTGAAGATGAGTGGTCGTTCAATAATACGCCTGAATACAGCTGGAGCAGTTCCGACGATGGGTCCGGAAGCGGCTTTGCCTGCTACAACGTCTCTATGGTTCAAGATGTAATTCCGCTCACAACAGGTATTGTACAGACTGCCGTATCTCTGACACCGGGCATTGTCTCCGATGCTCCTGACTGGTGGCTTTATGTAACACCAGAGG
>CAZAKU010000275.1:0-4274 GCA_964485765.1 uncultured Lentisphaerales bacterium | reverse complement strand
CTAACTTATTATTTACGGACCCGTTGAAACAGGATTAACATTTCAGAAAACCATAACAGCAGCAGGCAGTCATGCATACAGAAGGACGCGCATAAACAAAAAAAGCGGGTGCTCGAAAGCACCCGCTTGAACTAACTCTTTAAAAGTGGACGTCAGCCAATCTCAGCATCCAGTTTCCCGGCAAGATCTGACTTGCTCATGTTTCCAACCCAATTCTGCCGCTCTTCACCCTTCGAGAGAAGCTTCAGGCACGGGATAGAACGAACGCCGAACTTCACAGCAAGGTCGCGCTCTTCATCTACGTTAACTTTGCAGACTTTAAGCTTACCGGCATAATCTGCGGCGATCTCTTCAAGGGTCGGGCCAAGGGCGACACAGGGGCCGCACCATTCAGCCCAGAAGTCAACCAGTACGAGAGTTTCGCATTGAACAACTTCCTCTTCCCAGTTACCGGAGCCGACATTAATCGTATTCTTTTCTGCCATAACTACCTCTTAATTCTGAACCCAGGGAAGGTCGGGGCTTGGCAGAGTCGACAACTCAGTCAGGGAGTCATTTGGCCCGCATGCCTGAGAAACAAACAGCCAGATGGCGACAAGGGAAGTCAGTATAGTTAAAACTGCAAATATCGGAAATACGACGTTCATAGTCTCCGGCTTGACGGCGGACTGCATTCCAAGAACTGATGCCTGAACTGCCGCATCTGGGATGTTCTGTCCATCACCGGAAGGCGGTTTGGGTAGTGATGGCGCACCGGCTGCACGTGTCGGGCGCTTCACTCTAATAGTCTTACGACGCGTCATAGGAGCTTCAACGCCATCGCCTTCGCCCGGCTCAGCAATCTCAGCCGTCTTAGTAGCCGAAGCAGTACTGGCTACTGAAGGAGGAACAACGCGTTTAACCTTCACAGTAGCAGCTTCGCTCGGACGTTTAAGACGAATCGTTTTTGGACGACTCTGATCACTGCTGCTCTCGTCTGTACCAGACAATGCGGCTTCGAGAGAAATTCTGGAAGTCTTGCGCTTCTCAGCATCCTTCTGGGCTGGTGAGGGCGCCTCATGGCCGGCAGGCAAAGGATCAGACCCTGGGACCGGAGCTGCAGGAACATTACCGTCAGCGGCCAGAGGGGTGATGCGTACAGTCTGTGATGCACCTACAACACCTGGCGCCTTTTTCCTGGCACCGGGAATTGCACCAGTCGACCGCTTCGGGCCGATAGCTGCAGTGCTTGACTTAAGATCCGGGAGGGACCCCTTAGAGGTATAACTCTTGCCACCCTTGGCAACAGTCTTAACAGATACGCCCTCCTCCTTGGCCTCTGCCTCAACAATCCCAGTCGCAAATTTCTTAACCTGAACATTCGGGGGGGCCTTGAGCTTAATCGTCTTCGGTGCTGCACCCACTGCACTAACATCACCTGCGACGGGCGCAGGGGAAACCACAGAAGATGATGTATCCTCGTCAAGATCGGGCAGCTGTATGTGAATTGTCTGAGAACTGGAGTCATCATCAGCAGAAGGCCTTTTGAAAGCAGCCGATGCCGTTACCGTTTTCGGAGCTTTCGGAGCATCGGGGCGACGAACTCCGGGTATAGGCCCGGTGGGAATCTTCAGTTTAGGTTTGGCATCCACAACCCTCTTTATCTGCGGGACCTTCAGCTTAGGTGGTACTGATCTGTTTTCCGGTGCATTTTCTTGCTCTGCCATCTCGGCTCTCCTCCAACGGGATTTTCACATAATCACTAAAAAGGTCTTAGACCTCCATAATCTCCACTTCCTTAGATTTAAGGAGATCATCAATCTGCTTCACATAGCTGTCGGTACTCTCTTGAACATCCTTGAGCGCCTGATCACGGTCATCTTCGGTGACAGTTCCTTTTTTCTGCATCGCTTTAATCTGTTCGTTCGCATCGCGCCGAACATTACGAATAGCAACGCGACCCTCCTCAGCAATACGACGAGAAACTTTCACCATCTCGGTACGGCGCTCCTCGCTCAGCTCAGGTATCGGAACCCGGATAACGCGACCGTCACTCACAGGTGTCACGCCGAGGTTGGCGCCAAGGACAGCTTTCTCGACCTCCGAAATGACAGATGGATCAAATGGGTTTATTACGATGAGTCGCGGCTCCGGAGTCGAAATCCCTGCCAGCTCACGCAAACGCGTCAGTGTGCCATAGTAAGGCACCTGTATATTCTCTACCAAAGCCGGAGAAGCCTTACCCGTACGGATACCGGAAAACTGATCTACCAGTACGGCAGCCGATTTCCCCATTTTCTCATCCGCATCCAGCATTACATCATCTACAGATTCCATAATTACTTTCTCTCCGAAAGGTCGGAAACATTTGAATTTACCAATGTCCCCACCTTTTTCCCCATTATGACATGCTGCATACTGCCCTCTTCGAAGAAGTCGAAAACAACTATCGGGATATCGTTCTCCATACACAAAGCAAAAGCGGCTGAATCCATGACCTTGAGTGAACGCCTCAGGGCATCACGGTAACTGATCTCGGAATAGCGCTCTGCATCCGGGTTCTTCTCAGGATCCTCAGAGTAAATACCATCTACCTTGGTCGCCTTCATCAGCAGGTCGGCTCCAATCTCACTGGCTCGTAAAGCGGCCGCTGTATCGGTGCTGAAATAAGGATTCCCGGTTCCACCGGCAAAAATCACTACCCGCCCCTTCTCAAGATGCCTCAAAGCACGCCGCAGAATGAATGGCTCGGCAACCTTCTGCATCGCTATGGCCGTCTGCACCCGTGTCTGCAACCCCACACGCTCAAGTGCATTCTGCAGAGCCAGACCGTTGATTATTGTGGAAAGCATCCCCATGTAGTCACCAGAAGTACGGTCGATTCCGTTGGCCTCTCCGGTAACACCACGAAAGATATTGCCGCCACCAAGGACAATGCCTACCTCTACGCCCATATCCCGCACAGCCTTCACTCGACGCGCCATGACAGAGATAACACCGGCATCAATACAGTGCCCCGATTCCCTATTCGCGAGAACCTCACCACTTAGCTTCAGTAAAACACGTTTATATTGCGGTTTGCCGTCGGTCATAATGCCCTTTAAATAACGCCTCTCAACAGCCGTAGCAGATCATCCTGACATGGAGTCGATCGATGCACCGGTAACAACGTGAGAGTGTAACCTGAACGAAGGTTTGACCGCAACCCAAAATCGCCCAAATCGGCGAAAAACAAGGGATCTTATATGAAACAGCACGCTATTTTGCGCATTTCACATAACTGCGAAAAAGTCTCTAATCGAGTATCGTCCCCAGAATCAGCACGGGCAGCACCGACTCAATCAGATAACGGTCAAATCCATATAGCACAAAACCTTTGGCATTCATCCTGCGCACGGCCTGTATCTGCTCTATTGTCTGGACGGCATCAAGGTTCGATTCGTTGGCCTGCACCCCTATTCCAGGAAGCACACGTGACTGCAGTCCGGCAGCCATCTGGGTCATCAGATACCCCTGAAAAGTGGCAAAATTGTCGGTGTAGTCCATAGGTGCCACCACATCAATATAGTCATTCCTGATCCATGCCTTCCAATCCTGGGCGACCCCCTCCACGCAGGCAGGATAACCACCGAACACGGCTGCGGAGAGCTCAACATCCGGGCGGGCGGCTTTCACAGCCAACTTTATTTCGCGCACTGCGCGTGTTACCTCCCCTGCACGCCACTGCCTGAATTTCGCGGAATCTTCCCCTATCCAGGCGGAGCGCGGCCAATCCGCCGGCGTCCCGTTCACTGCTGTATAACGTTTTCGGCTCAATGAACCGAAACCGCTTGCACCGTCGGGGTAACGGATATAGTCCAAATGTACGCCATCTACGTCGTAGCGTTCGACCAGGTCGATAATTGCGGCGCAGAGATCACTGCGGTTCCTTTTGTCGGACGGATCAAGCCAATCACGCACATTTCCACGCACATCGACCACTAAACGTCCATCCCTTCGCCACCTCTCCTGCAGGGAATCGGGGGCAGTATCTGTAGGCCAGCACATAACCCATGCCGAAACCCGTAACCCGTATTTACGGGCGGCGGCAATGCACGCCCTCAGCGAGTCACCATGGCGGGCAACTGAATCGGATACAGGCCAGGGACCTCCCGGATAATGGGCATATCCGGGACTGAGGACATGCACAAAGATTTCACTCATTCCGGCATCTGCCAGAATTCGGCAACTACGATCCCAATCACCCGGATAGGGCCCCTCTCCTGTCCGCTCCCAAACTATACGCCGCTCATTCG
>CAZAKU010000274.1:0-7345 GCA_964485765.1 uncultured Lentisphaerales bacterium | reverse complement strand
CGCTGATAAACATACTGCCACTCACACGCGGAAAGGATGAAGGACCAGTCACTCAGTTCGCTAAAGAGCCAGTCGAAGAGATCGGCCTGCTCAAAATGGATTTTCTGGGGCTGAAAACGCTGACTGTAATCCACGAGGCCGTCGAGCTTATTAAGACCTTTCACAACAAGGAACTCGACCCGCACATATTTCCCCTGGATGACAAACCCACCTACGAACTGCTCTCAAGGGCCGATACCATTGGTGTATTTCAGGTTGAATCAAGCGGAATGCGCCAGCTCATCAGAGATATCGGCATAAATAATATCGAGGACCTGATAGCCGTAATCGCGCTCTATCGCCCGGGGCCGATGAATATGCTGCCCGACTACATTGCACGCAAGACCGGCAAGGCCAGAATCGTATACGACCACCCCGCACTGGAGCCGATATTAAAAGACACATACGGCGTTATGGTCTATCAGGAACAGGTGCAGAAAGCCGCCAATGTTCTGGCCGGATACTCCCTGGGTCAGGCCGATATCCTGCGTCGCGCCATGGGCAAAAAGAAGAAAGAGGTGATGAACAAGGAGAAGGGCAACTTCGTTAAGGGATGTGCCGAAACCAACAATATCTCTACCTCTCTGGCCGAATCGATTTTCGACAATATCGCACAATTCGCCGAATACGGATTCAAGAAGGCTCACAGTGCCGGCTACGGGATTGTCTCGTTCCAGACCGCATACCTTAAGGCGAACTACCCGGCTGAATTTTTATCGGCTCTGATCTCCTGTGAAATGGGCAACTTCGACAAGATGCCAACCTTCATTGCCGAAGCAGAACGCATGAATCTGCCCATAAAGGCACCCGATGTAAACTACTCCAGCGTTCGCTTCATACCCGAAAGTGATGGCATACGCTACGGACTGGCAGGGATCAAGGGCGTTGGAGAAGGCGCTTCGGAAGCGATCATCACTGAACGTGAGAAAGGTGGGAAATTCAAAGACATGGTCGACTTCTGCACACGCGTGGACCTCTCCTCCGTTAACAAGAAGGTTCTCGAAAGCCTTGTACGCAGCGGCGCCATGGGTAACTTCAGCACCCACCGTGCACAGATGTTCAACGGCCTGGAACTCGCCATGTCACGCGCAACCGAAAAGGCCCGCGACCTGGCTGCGGGACAGGGAAGCTTATTCGACCTGATGGCACCCGAAGAGGCCGCCGCACACACCGTCGACATTCCGGATTGTGAGCCCTGGCCGGATCTGCAACTACTCGCAGCTGAAAGAGAACTCCTCGGAATATACCTGAGTGGCCACCCCCTTGAGCTTTTCAAGGTTATGACGGAACAGTACCAGCTTCAGAGGATCTCGGAACTGCCCAACTGCAGCGACGGAAGGGATGTCCGCATCGTAGGTATCGTTACGGGACTCGAGAAGAAGATCAGCAAGCGCGATAAGAAGACATGGGCCATAATCACTGTAGCGGATAAGGACACTGAAACGACCGTTATGGTCTACTCCGAGACTTACGCCAAATACGGCGACAAAATTATACAGGAAGCGCCCATCGTGATCTGCGGCGAGTTCCAGAAGCGCGATAGCGAAAACAAGATTGTAGCTTATGAGCTTTACCCACTGGAGGAGGCCCCGCAGTACTTTGCCAAGCGAGTCGGCGTAATACTTACAACGGATAATCTGGATCGTGAAAAATTGAAACTGGTTCACGACATACTGCGCGTTCATCCCGGCAAAACGCCCTCTCTGCTATGCCTGAAATATCCAACCGGACGCCGGATAATAATAGAAGCCGACAACAACTTCCAGGTTCTGCCCAATCAGGCTTTCATCGAAGAACTCGAAACTCTTCTCGGACACGGCAGCGTTAATGTAAGCATATCCAGAAAAGCCTACGCCGGAACCGGTAAGCCGGAACGCAGAAACTTCAAACGCCGGGCAACCCTCGCCTGACACCACTAAACGGTAACCATAATGCCCAGAAAAATAAAAAAAATAACCATAACAGCCCCAGCCAAAAAAAACCGGTTGAGCCTCAGGCTGGCAAACGGAACCACCTACGATGCAGCGGAGCTGAAGGAGCTATGCACCTGGGCCGAACAGGGCCGTATCGTGGGATCCCACGAAATATCTACCGACGGCAAGAACTGGCTTCCCGCAACAAACTTTCCCGAGCTGGGTCTCAAGTGGATGATCGTTTACCGCAACGGTAATCAGGTCGGTCCACTTAACCGCAATGCCGCCGATGAAATCATACGGCAAAACGGTATGACCCCGGGGATGAACATAAGGCTGTACAACTGCCATCCCGATACCGACGCAGCTACCACCAATGCGGATGAATCGCAACTGGCAGACAATAAACGTATCCTGGAGCTCGAAGAGCAGTTAAAGAATGCGCACGAAGAGCTTAAAACCGAGAAGGCTTCTGCCAAACAGACAATAGAGAGGGAGAAGGCTGACAGCCGGGCGAAGGCCAAGACACTGCAATCCGAGGCGGACCTCCTGAATGAAAAGATGAAGGTCGAGCTGGACCGGCAGAATGACGCGGCAAAGGTAAAGGCAGAGGAATACAGTAGCAGTATAGCAGAGCAGACGACGATCGCCGAATGCGCGCGTAAGGATCTTGACTCTCTGAGAAGCGACTCCGCCAGCGAAATCGAATCTCTGAGCAAACAACTCAGTGAACAAAACAGTGCCGCCAAGTCACTGGCAGAGCAGCAAGCCGAACTGCTCGACAACAGCAGAAAAGAAGCCGACCTCACAAAACAAAAGTTTGAAACGCTGATCTCTGATGCCAAGGTCGAGATCCAAACGCTGCAGGCCCAGCTGGAAGAGCAGCAGCGGGAAGCGCAGGCTCTCAATGAGAGCTACATGGAGCAGACGGCCTCCAACGAGCAGGAAACCGAGATTAATCAGAAGAATATCCAGGCCATGCTTAACGAATCGTCCCGCAAGAACGAAGAGTTGCAGACAGAGCTGGATGAGCAAAAAGACGCATCCGACGCACTTACCGAAGACTATAACCGGCAAATAGAAGAGCACACTCTGCAGGGCGACCAATTACGCATGCAGCTCCAAAATCTGCAGACCGAAACCTCCCGCGACATCGAGACACTTGAGAGCCAGTTAAACGACAGGAAGGTTGCAACCGAAGCTCTTATAAGCGAACACAACCAGAAACTTGCCGAGCTGACAGAGCAGGCAGAAGTAACACACAACGGCCTCGTATCTGAATGCAACGAAGCCCTGAACTCCCTGCACCAGGAGGTTGTAGAGATAGCCGAGGAGCGCGACGCCTCCAGGCAGGAGGCCCTGCTTTACTCCGACAAGATCACATCAAACAAGGACTTTCACCTTCGGCAGATGCAAAGAATGGAGTTCGAACTGGGCGAAGTCCGGAAGATGGCAGCCGATGAAAGCGTAGGCTTACGTTCACAAATCAACGAGACGAACGAAGTTCTCCAACGACTTACCGAAGAGCACAACAGAGAACGCTCATTGATAATACGTCAGGCAAAGGAGCAACAGGAAGCGCTAAAACAGGAGTTCTCTGAAAGGGAGAACGCCCTGACAGCCCAGGTTGGAGAACTCAAGAAACGTAATGACCGCACTCTCCTTGAAAGCTCGTCGCAAATAGAAAAAGCTGAGCGTGAGGCGGAGTCGCTTCGCTCACAATTGCGGAAGGATGAGCACTTACTTAGTGATGTACGCGAAATGGCGGCCGATGAGAGTACCGGCCTGCGCTCACAACTGCGCCAGCAGGGATCACTTCTGGAAGAGCTGCGTATAGAACTTAAGAACGCTAAATTCGAAACCGAACAAACGGGTGAAAGCGGTATAATCTACTCCCCGGAAGTGCTGCCTCCGGAATCCAGTCAGGCCAACATACAGCAAACTACTCAGCCTCCACAGCAGGAAGATAACCCCCTCTCCGCTCTGGAAGCAAATGCCCGCAATGAACTTCTGCGCTGGCAACAGTCTATGGGGAATAAGAGCCCCTTCAACAACTAGAGTACCCGGCCCGGGACACTAGCTACAGCGGTTTGTGGACCAGTTCGCGTTCAAGAACCTGCACCGCCTCCGGCGGAAGCACAAACAGCACATCACCACCGCGAAGCATGGCATAACGTCCTCCGTCGGCCGAAAGACGTCCTACCAGAAGAACCCTGTGAATTGCCTCATCACCATCCACACCCAGAGTCAGAGTCGTCCATGGAGCATCCATCCCAAATGCACCGGGGACACGAACCGCCAGCTCCTCAACACGAGAAGCCCGCAAGTCGGCTGTGAATGCCAGAAGCGCTTCAAGAGCAGGCGCATCCACCTCCGCGGGGGGCGGTTCAGCAGTTTCCCATTCAGCGGTTTCATTACGCTTCAACTCCTGTGGCGCAAGACCGTCGACCTTGAGCGATATTGAATGGACCTGTTGCGGCGGCACACGTAATATAACCTTATCCTGGTAATTGCGAGGATCCCACTCCTGCAGCGACACCTCCGGCAGGCTTAAAAGTTGAGTACGTATTATATCCTTCTTTTTATCATCAAACTGCACATAGGTGAGCGCCCCCATGCCGGCGGCGGCACCGACATTCAGGCGGTATGCATTCTTGCCATCCGACAATTCCAGCGTACACACCGGACGATCCAAACCGTACACATCCATCTTCTCCGAAACATCATCAACATACCCAACAGCCTCTAAAGCCATTACACGATCAAGAAGATTAGTCATCACCAGCGCATCCGCACGTACCTGAACCGGCTCCGTCATGCGCCATTCCCCTGACTCGGAGCATTCAAAACGCAGATGCTGCTCACGCCCCACCAGAGCAAGGCCTCGTACCTCATCTTTGCTGAGTGACCAAAGGCGTGAATCACGCAGAGCCGCAACAGGCACACGCAACTCCTCAATCAACGATGCGTCCATCGCAATGATTCCGGGCATATCACTCCGCACGACAGCAACAAGGCCATCGTCGCCATCGACAGCACGTCCGAACCGCACCTCTATCCCGCCGGGGCGTCCGCTGGACTCCCAAAGCTGAACCTTTACCTCCGCGTCATCGCCAACCACACCGTAACTCAGTGCACGCGAGGCCAGAGATTCCCCTGTCACATCAAGGGGGTCCCAGAGAAAACGCCGGATTCTGGCAGAGAACAGAACATCAAGAAGATGACTCACCACCTCCTGATTCGCCGGCCAGTCGATAGGCTCAGTAATACGCCAGTCACGACCGTCACGCACTATGCGGGTAAACGCGCCACCTTTTGCAAATAATTCGATTCTGGATATACGCTCAGGCACCCCTTCAAAAAGACTCTGCTGCCGCATTGTGGTTAGATTCTCTTCAAGCAAGGCCAGCAACTCCGATGAACATACGAATATCTTATCGTCACCGCCAAACATGGCATAGACACCGTCGGACAACGGAGTCACATCGCCCACCAGAATCTCTCCCCGCAATTCCCGCGAAACAACAACCACACTCCCTGTGGGGTTCTGCAACCCGAAATGCTCCAGCTTCAACTCCCGCCTGCGGCGCTGTGCAGCCGTAATCGTCTCAATCCGGGTCACCCCCGACAGGCGATCAAGAAAAGATTCCACTTTTTCATTATCGGCCCCGGTCTGAAATGGGCGTGAAATACGCCATCTGCCATCGGAGCGCAGCACCTCAAGCTCCTCTCCTCCACTCGTAACTACTACGGTATCGACATTGGTCAACACCTTCCCGAAGAGGAGTTCATCCTGCATAATTCCGGGCCCACTGTCATTAGCCGAGCGCCTGCGAACACTCCATAGAACGGCTCCCAGTACAACTACAGCAAAAAGCAACAGTAATGTGGTTCGACCTTTCAACATCGCGTTACCTTACCCCTCCTCGCTTCAAACGGACAAGAAGCCCCGCGAAAAGCAAGAGCGTGGGCAGCCCCATAACTATGTACCAACCCAGCCAGCGCCAATCCTCGACACCCAGACCAAGCTGAAATACGCTCTCCTCTCTGCTGTCGGAGGCCATCAATTCCGGGCGTTCAAGCAGCCAGTTCATGCTCCACAGGAAGAGGTCGCGATTGCCCTGATAGCCACGCCCTAGAAGACTGTTAGATATAAAATCGCTGTCACCTATTACAACCAGCCGCTCCGACGCAACGCCGGTCTCCATCTCCGTCCCGCCGCGCTCAGCGGCAAAAGCCAGCACACACAGGGGAGGGGCAAACACAGAGTCATCCCCTACCGCGACACCTGCCGGGTCAACATAATCCGACTCAGTTTCTGCTTCTATCAGGGACCATACACGTGCCTGTCCTGCGTTAAGCTCTCCATCACCAAGACCGTCAAGATTAAGGCAATGCGGCGACATCAGCACACTGATAAGCCCTGTCATCCCGCGTTTCGTAAGCAATTCGCCGTAGCGCTTAACAACGACCCGTTGCCCCCGGGATCCATTAGTCATCCGTTTTCCAATATGCACGCCCCAACCCTCGAGCCAACCTTCAAGACCGGTCTCCTCCTGTGAATCCACCAGCATCAAAAGGCGTCCATCACGCGACATATAATCGCTTATCAGCCCGACCTCGTAAGGAAGCAGCGCCCCCTTGGGGCCGAGCAGCAGCAACGCATCGGCATCTTCCGGAACACGGGTCTCTTCCGAAAGGTAGATAGACTTAACATTGATGTTATCGTGCCCCAGCAAACGCATCGCCTGAGAACAGCCGGAAACTTCGTCATAATCCTGCATGGATCGTTCGCCATGACCCTGCAATGCATACACCACCGGGCGCTTCTGGCGCGTTACCGACCAGATAGCTGACGTCAGCACCTGCTCTCCGCGAAACACCATGCGGCGCCCTCTGCGCGTACGAGGTTCTTCCCATCCCTCAATCACCAGCTCTTTTGCGGAAACAACCTGCCATCGACCATCCACACCAACGGCAATAAGGTTCTTAGTGCTCCCTCCTATCTGTTCGGCAAAACGTGCTGTTTCCACCACATCACGGTGGACATCAAGAAAGGTAACATCGACCTCATAGTTCTCGTTGTTACTTCCCAGGCGCTGGTACGCTTCAAGCAGACGCCGAACAGCGCCGTATAGGAAATGATCCTGTTCAAAAAATGCAACAATTTCAAGGCGCCCGGTGCTGCTTTCAAATAGAGTTTTGCTGCGCTTCGAAAGTTCAAAACGCCCGGAGCTGCTTACATCAACATAGGGGTTAAAAAAGGGTATCAGCAGTAGCGAAAGCAGGTAGACCACAACCGCCAGAGAGCAGGCAACGGCTACATGAGCAGCCGTACGCGAGCGTCGCCTGCGCGACTTTCGGAGTACACTATTGGCTACATTCTTGCGATC
>CAZAKU010000273.1:0-3369 GCA_964485765.1 uncultured Lentisphaerales bacterium | reverse complement strand
GTTCCGGAGTTGCCCTGCCCAGGCTTGTGGTGGCAATTATCGAAAATGGCCAGCAGGCCGACGGTTCCATCGTGATTCCTGAGGCGCTCAGGCCTTATATGGGTGGTATGGAGCGTATCGAGGCTGTTAAGCGTTAAACCTTTATGGAATACTGCCTGTCTGCCGTAATGACTTCGGCCGTTGGCCTGTAGAGTTTCGGCAGCAATCTGCCAATATGCATGGCGTATCAGTATCCAGCAGGAGTATCTAATGTCCCGTAATAGTCGCAACATATCGGAGCTGTTGCCGGCACGCGTAGGGCAATTTTGTACCCGTAATGCAGGAATACTCTCAGGCAGGAGAGTGCTGGTCGCTGTTTCCGGCGGATCTGATTCGGTTGCTCTTATGCATCTATTGCTGGAATTGCGCAAAAATCTGGGGATTGAGTTGGTTGTCGGGCATCTTAATCATGCCCTGCGAGGCGATGAATCCGATGCGGATTGTCAGTTTGTAATCGATGAATCTAAACGGATCGGGCTTCCCTGTGAGACTTTCAAACAGAACATTCTGGATAATCGCCAGAACGGTGAATCCGTTGAGATGGCAGCCCGCAGGTTGCGTTATACATTTTTCAGAGGAGCCGCGCTGCGTCATGGCTGCGACCTCGTGGCCACCGGGCATACAGCGGATGATCAGGCAGAAACGCTCCTTATGCGTCTGTTTCGTGGTGCTTCATTGCGTGGAATGGGCGGTATTCGGGCATATACGGAAGTGATGGGGGTAACGGCCCTGCGTCCTCTGCTATCCGAGACGCGCGTGGATCTGCGCAACTGGCTCTCTGCCGCAGGGCTTGTATGGCGTGAGGATTCCAGCAATGCATCGGCAGATTATCAGCGCAACCGCCTGAGAAATGAGCTGATTCCTCTTATAAAGGAGCGCATCAATCCCGCGGTTTGTGAGCGGCTTGTAAGCTTTTCGGGTTATGCACGGGAAGATGACGCGGCCCTCGATTCAATCGCCCGTGAACGATTTGCCGAATTTGCTTTTCGGGATGACGGTTCGCTGAGTTGCCTGTCGTTTAATGAACAGCCTTTGGCTATCCGGCGTCGCTGGGTTGTGCTATGGCTTGAGCAGCATGCCCCGACAACATCCTGGCGGTCGGCATTTGTGATCAATTCGATTACAGATATGGCACAGGGCGTCGGCGATGCCATGCTTGAGCTGGAGGGGGGCGTGCGGGTGCGCCGTGAGGGAGATCTCCTTCGCATTTGCACCGCAAGCGAGGAGGCGGAGCAGGAGATACCCGACTTTTCATTTATTGTCGGAACAGAGGGCTGTTTCAGCGCAGAGGGCTGTGACCTGCGGGTTACAACCTGTGTCCGCCCCGGCATAGTGAAAGATGCCACCAGAGAGCCTGGCAGGCTTCCTGCGGAGGCTGCCTTGCGTTTGCCCGAGACAGGAGAGTCGCAAGCCCTGAGCATAAGGAACTTCCGTGAAGGGGACCGGATGAAACCTTTTGGTATTAACGGAAGCCGGAAACTTCAGGACATCTTTGTGGACCTGCACGTGCCGCGTAAAGAGCGCGGCCGAATTCCGTTACTGCTGTGCGGTGAGGAGATAATCTGGCTGCCCGGCTACAGAATTGCTTCGGGTTGGGCGGTTAAGAGCGAATCTGACCCAGCTCTGCGGGTAAGAATAGAGAGAGCCTGTCGGACTTGAGGGAACCTTTGGTTGGGGCTTGTCATCGAAATCGCAATCGTCCCTGACCGCGCCATAGGTTTCGTGCTCCTAGCGTAACTGATATCCTCTTCCACAAGGTAGTGGGGGTCACGAATGAAATACGGGCAAGATTTCAGCCTTGCTGCCTGATCAACAGTGTTGAGGTGGTGTATTATACCCGAACGGGTATACACTAAACCAAAGATGACCCATTATACCCGAACGGGTATACAGAGCTAATTAGCGGTTGACATTATACCCGAGCGGGTATATCAATGTTCCTGACATGAAGAATGATCTATCAATATTCCTGAAAAAGAAGCGCAAGTTGCTGAATATGACCCAGAGGGATCTTGCTGAGCGCGCCGGGGTTGGACTGCGGTTTATTCGCGATGTGGAGCAGGGGAAGAGGAGTCTCGACATGGATAAGATCAATCAGGTCCTGAGTCTGTTCGGGCATAAAATGGGCCCAGTTTTGAAAATGAGAAATCGTGACGATGAATAGAAGCGCCAGAGTTTCCTACAATAGTATATTTGTTGGCATTCTGCTTGAGACGGATAACGGGTATACGTTCAAATATGATCAGGCTTACCTTGATTCTCCCGATGCCATTGCTATCAGCCTGACGCTTCCCCTTCAATCAGAGCCTTTCACTGATCGATTTATGTTTCCTTTCTTTGACGGCCTAATTCCTGAAGGTTGGCTTCTGAATATAGCTCATCGATCTTGGAAGATAGACACTCGCGACAGAATGGGACTGTTGCTTGCCTGCTGCAAGGACTGCATCGGTATGGTTAGTGTGCATCCTCGTGATGGAGGTGAGCCACTGTGAGTGAAGCTGGAAAATGTCTGGTTTGTTACAAAGCTATTGATGGCGGCGCACTTGACTGTCACGCGGCTTGCAGCAGATCCATATTCGATCAGTCGGAGCCTCCTGTTATCCCGTATGCCTTGAGTGAATTAGAGAGCCTTGCTGAGGAAATTGTAAGGAGCAGTGTAACCGTTCCTGGTGTTCAGGAGAAACTGTCTCTTCATCTTGAAAAATCAGCGAATTCTGCGGGAAAGCTGACTCTCGTCGGATTATGGGGTGATTACATATTGAAGCCACCAGCAAGGAAGTATCTGGAAATGCCCGAGGTCGAGGACCTGACGATGCACCTTGCTTCTTTATGGCGAATCAAGACCGTTTCACACTGTCTGATACGACTCAGATCAGGGGAGTTGGCCTACATAACGAAGCGGGTAGACAGATACAAAGGCAAGAGGATTTGCCACATGGAAGATATGTGTCAACTGACAGGGCGATTGACAGAGCAGAAATATCGCAGTTCCATGGAGAGGGTTGCCAAAGCCATTAACCGCTTCTCATCGCATCCGCTGCTCGACATTACACGGTTCTTTGACATCGCAATTTTCTGCTTCATAACCGGAAATGCTGACATGCACCTGAAGAATTTCTCTTTGTACTATCGCGATGCGGACTTGGTTCAGCTGGCTCCCGCCTATGATTTGGTTTCAACAAGACTTCTCATATCGGCGGATGATGACCCGGAAGAGATGGCTCTGACGTTGAATGGAAAGAAAGCAAAACTTAAACGACGGGACTTTGATGTGTTTGCCAGGACGATAGGCCTGAATGAGAAGCAACTTGCGAATGCGTACGCCAGAGT
>CAZAKU010000272.1:0-4117 GCA_964485765.1 uncultured Lentisphaerales bacterium | reverse complement strand
ACCAAGAGCAGAGCGAACACGAAGTCGTGTTGCATGTGTAAATATTTTGAATACTTTTGATACCTGTTCACCTAGCTCTCTACTTGGGACAATCACTATAGCACGAGGCTGACTTCCAATTGTAACTGGCTTCCCCTCATTTTCTAGTGTTTTTAGCATATGTAGAATAGGTAGCACATATGCTAGCGTCTTTCCCGTTCCAGTCTCTGCAAGCCCTACTATTGAATGTCCATCTAGTAGCTCTTGTAACGTAAGATTTTGAATCTCGGTAGGCGTAATGAAACCTTTTTCTCGAAGGGTCACTTGCAGAGAAGGAATCAATTTGTAATCTTTAAATGTACTCATATGTTTTATCCTTTATAAAATAAATAGCTTAAATATTCTGTCAAAGGGCACCCGACACCTATAGCGGGGAACTCTTTCTGGCAATAAATTATTAATGGTAAATGATGCAGGCTACTCGAAACTACCCGATTATACCCGATTAAGCAAGGGGAGAATCTAGATCAGCATCTGAGGCGCTTGTGAAGTGAACAGCCTGCTGTTCATGAAATATAGCGTCTCAGTCGTTCAGAAAACCCCAACACGTCCAGCGAATCTACACTTCTTGTCAGCGGGACCTCGCTTCTGCCGAGACTCACAACTCAGCCGTTTTCCGACATCTCCGGCTCAAACTCCGTAATAAACCGTTCAAGAGATGCTGCCATGGACCGTTTTGGCGTGCCGGACAACTTAAACTCATATCAGCGCCCAGTCCACCAGACATATCTGCAATGCCATTGCAGATATGTCTGGTGGACTGCTATTCCGTCCCGCTGTGCATCATTTTCTTCAGGAACAGCCGCCAGACAATAAGCCAGATAACAATGGCACTTACACTGATCAGAAGGACCCATGCACCACCAATATGCCACACCAGGTAAACTGCGGTCGACGTCCAAAGCCCACCCCCCATAAAGGGTTCGTGCATAAGCTGTTTATAGGCAAAGGCCTCCGATGCCTCGGTTTTAGCATCGGGATCAGCCACCCTCAACAGCAGCAACCCGGTTGCCGTCACCCCCATCGACTGACCCATCTCTGCAATTGAGCGTTCGAACCAGGCCCCGGGAAGCATCCGCCGCGCCAGCCACATCACACAGAACACATTCCAGAGAATGCCTCCGGAAACAATCACCACAAACGGAAGCCAGGCGCGCGAAATGGTCTCTAAGCGAATCATACTGATCGCTGCCACCACCAGAAAATCGAGGGCCATGCCACCCAGCCGCTGCATCAGCCCATGGTCAATAAGTCCATCGCGCTTCATACGCTTAAGCGCCATCTGCACCAAAAGGCCCCCGATCATACATAAGGGGAAAAGGGGAAATCCCGACATCACTCCCAGGTTAAATCTCTCCGGAAGGGTTCCCTCCGCCAGCCTGAGCAGCTCGCGTATAATATAACCGATAAAGACCGCTACCCCGATAAACCCCATATGCAGTGCCAGCGACTCAACGGAATCAGATTTTACGGTCTGAAACCCGGCCGATGGACGCTTTCCCGGTTCATAAACACCTGCCGCATCGGCAGCATTCATGCTCGCAAACGGCTGCACATGCTTCAAAAAACCCCGACGAACAGCCCAGTTCACCAGTGCCATACCTACGATAATTGCCGAAATAATACCGGCTGTCGCTGAGGCTAACGCAATATCGCCCCCATCCGCCCAGTCCATCTGGTTGGCAAACACATCCTTAAGTCCGCCGGCCGTGCCGTGTCCCCCCTCAAAACCGACCGGGATCACCACTCCAAACAGATCAGCAACTTTGAAGATAGGCCCAAGGAGAAAAACCACCAGCCCCAGACCCACCACATATTGTCCCCACGCCACTATCTGACCATAAGCCAGCTGAGGTCCCGCCTTCTGCCATATCGTAGACATTTTAGGGAGCACAACCCCCAGAAATGTAACAGCAAAAACAATATTGATCAGGAACCCCGGCAGAGCTCCCCAACCCGTAGTCAGAGAACTGATAGCATTCTTAGATCCATCCACCACAGCAGCATCGCCAAACGATGCGAACAAAAAGAAGCCTTGAATCAACAACAACCCGAAAAGCCCGCCAATCACCGATGACGGAAGATACAGCCACTGCAAAAACCTGAAGCGTAAACGCAAAAACTTGCCTGCAACCAACAGCAGACACAATATACAAAAAGATAGAACCGACATACAAATCTCCCGATCACAACAAAATCTCTCTTAAACCGTCTCACCTTCTGCCGATAAAACTACCGTAAATCCGCGAAATCTTCCAGATAAAGCTTCAATCCGGATATTTCATGAAATGTCCGGGCTAATGCTATAGCCATCATCTGCCTAATCTGCCCCATCCCTGCAACGATGCTTCATATGCCCCATAAGTACCCCTCCCCCAACATCCTGAAGAATTTCTGTCAGCTCATTAAGACGTTTTGCCGATATTAACAAAATACGCGGTTTATTGTGATTTTATCCCAAGAAATGATATAAAGACGGCCACAGCTAAACAGGATTTAAAGGAGATCGGGTAATGCAAGCCATGAAACCAGCGGTAATTGAGAAGAGATATTCAGTGGCCCTGCAGAATCGCCAGGTTCAATTTAAAATCAATCTGAAGGATGGAACCTGGAGCGGCATTAACCGCAAAACAGGGATAACTGTATTCCGGAATGCACATTTCCGTATTGACGATATTGGTAACAACAGTGTTCCCCCGACTGAAACAGAAATTCGATGGAGCAAGAGGGCCGTCAGGTCCCCTTTAGGGTCAGGCATACGTGTTCGTATATCCTATAAGCCGCAGGCAGACTTCCAACTCAATCGCATTCTGGAACTGACTCTGTTTGAGAATCAACCATTCGTACAGATCGGATGGGGCGTGAACAACCCTCACGACTACACCGTCCGGATACAGAAAGTAGACCTCCTTTGTGACGGACAGCTCTTTACAGAACAGGCCATTAAGAAACCGCGCCTCCTGCGAGGTGGTGCGGGAGCCGAACCAAACCTAATAGAAAAGGGCTGGCAGATAGATGCGCTCAACAGCGCCATGCTTACCATCGGCGAAGGTGAAGAGCGCAGCACAATGGTAGCCGGAGGGCTTCACTATGCTGAATTCATGAGGGAGGTACTTCTCGACAAGAAGCCACTGAAAAGAGGAGCTCCAAAAGCCCCCTACATGAATCTGACCTGCCGGGATGAACAGGGAAAGCGCATAGCCCCGGGCGAGACCTTCATCTCTACGGACACCTCATACCTCGACATTGTCACTTCAGACCCGTTCGAAGCTCTTGAGCGTTATGGCGAAGCATTGCGCACTGCAAACAGAGCAAAACCTAACAATTACAACTTCCCGACGCTCTGCGGGTGGATGGTATCTACCGGTTATGGAGAGTGTCTGCCCATTAACACCTCACCCGGGTTGGTAAACCAGATGGATCTGGCTCAGGAGCGTGGACTGATGAAATACACGCCTCTGGCAGTCAGGCTCGAACCGGACTATTACTGCCATGGCGACAATGGCAACACGCAGCAGGGCTGGTGGGATGATCAACACTGGGCGAAGTATGGATCGTTACTTGAACCTTATGAAACATTCGATAAATTCTGCAAAGCCGTCATGGAACGTGGAGGAATCCCCTTTACCTATTTCCAATGTTCCATGCCCTCGAATGACTTTGCAACAGCACATCCCGAATGGATGTTAAATGAGGACATCTCACGACTGCATGCAACCCATCCACACCATCGCCCATTTGTCCGCTATGATTATACTCACCCGGACTTCCGGGAGCACATGCGAAATGTCTGGGGAAATCTGCGCGAAGCCGGACTCAAAGGCGTAAAGTTTGATTACCCGGAAACCGCATGGAACAGGAATGGCGGATTTCATGACACATCCTTTACCACCACATCCGCATATCGCGAACTGTATCTGCTGTGCCGCAATGGGCTGGGCCGGGATGCATTCATACACGAAAGGATTCTTGGCAACAAAGCTCATGAATATGTTCCTCGCACTGATGTAACGGCCGGGATCGTAGACCTTCAGCGCGTATGGGGGGATGCCAGCCATTTCGAACCGGAGATGGCCTC
>CAZAKU010000271.1:0-5058 GCA_964485765.1 uncultured Lentisphaerales bacterium | reverse complement strand
GGTACATCTTCCCAATCTTCAGCCTTTATCCCGGTTGCGCTTAGCAGGCGGTCAGCATCATTGAGATTAATGAGACGTCCGCCCTGAGTTGCCCGGCCAATTATAGAAACATAATCAAGTGGGATACGCACCATCATGCCGTTGGTGGTTATCATCATCAGGGCATCATCGCCCTGCACAGCATCAGCACCAACCACACGCCCGTTACGTTCCGAGGTACGAATAGCAATTGTACCGCGTCCGCCACGTCCCTGAATGCGATACTCATCGAAGGAGGTTCGCTTCCCGTAGCCGTTCTCGGTACAGGTCAGGAATGTCGCGCTATTATCCACAATAGTCAGGCTTACAACCCGGTCATCGCCAGCCAGGGTTATACCCCTGACGCCGCGTGTAGCGCGACCCATGGTACGGAGCTGCGACTCATCGAAGCGAATACTCATACCGTTCGAGGTAGTCAGCAGTACATGGCTGCTGCCGTCCGTAAGTTTAATAGCCAGCAGACGGTCATCTTCATCGATATTCACGGCAATGATTCCATCCTTGCGGATATGCCTGAAGAGCGACAGACGAGTCTTCTTAACGGTTCCCTTCTGGGTAGCGAATACGAGATACTGATCTTCGCTGAACTCACGAATACGAATCATTTCGGCGATCGCTTCGCCTTCACGCAGATTCAGCAGATTCACAATTGCCTTACCGCGCGAGGTGCGTCCGCTCTCAGGAATCTCATAGGTCTTCTCCCAGTAGACGCGTCCACCGGTTGTGAAGAAGAGCATTATATCGTGAGTATTGGCGACAAAGAGTTTCTCTACAAAGTCATCATCCTTGGTTGCCATTCCGGCAATGCCTTTCCCGCCGCGGCGCTGCTCGCGGTATGTCGTCAGCGGTACGCGCTTTATATAGCCGCTATGGCTGAGTGTTACCACTGCCGGTTCATCGGCGATAAGATCCTCTATATTAACATCGCCCTCTATCGGGACAATATCGGTACGGCGGGGATTGTCGTACTTATCTTTAATCTGCTGGAGGTCATCTTTGATCAACCCGAAGATCAGTTCAGGGCTAGCCAGTAATCCATCAAGGTACTCAATCCGTTCACAGATCTGGCGGAATTCCTCTTCAACTTTTTCACGCTCCAGACCGGTGAGCTGATAAAGGCGCATCTCCAGAATTGCATTAACCTGAAGCAGGCTGAACTCGAAAGTCTCCATCAGGCGCGTACGGGCCTCATCACGTCCACTGCAGGCACGGATTGTACGCACGACGTCATCGAGATTATCCAGAGCTATACGAAGCCCCTCGAGAATATGCTTGCGCGCCTCGGCCTTGGACAGCTCAAAACGTGTACGGCGGGTAAGGACCTCAAAACGATGATCAGTAAAGCAGCGAATAAGCTGCTTCAGGTTCATAACCTTGGGGCGGCCCTCATGAATCGCCAGCATATTGGCGCCGAAGGTCGTCTGCAGCTGGGTATGCTTAAAGAGGTTATTCAGAACAACCTTGGGTATTACTCCCCGTTTAAGCTCAACTACAACACGAATACCCTTACTTGAACTCTCATCGCGAAGATCGGAAATTCCCTCGATAATCTTATCATTAACAAGGCGGGCTATAACCTCGATCATCCTTGCTTTATTTACAGTATAGGGGATCTCGGTGATGATAATGCGATCACGGCTCTTATCATTCTCCTCAATCTCTGCACGGCCGCGCACACGCATCTGGCCGCGTCCGAGCTTGTACATAGCTTCAATCTGACGAGTTCCGCAGATTATTCCACCGGTTGGGAAATCGGGGCCCTTAATGAAATCCATCAGGTCGTCGATAGTGCAGTCGGGATTATCTATTGAAAAGACAACCGCATCAACCAGCTCGCCGAGATTATGCGGCGGGATATTGGTCGCCATTCCAACCGCGATACCGGTAGAACCATTGAGCAGCAGGTTAGGCAGCTTACTCGGAAGCACCAGTGGCTGCGTGAGGCTTTCATCGTAATTCGGGCCGAATGCTACGGTATCCTTATCGAGGTCAGCCAGCATCTCCTCTGCCAGACGGTCCATACGAATCTCGGTATATCGCATAGCTGCAGGCGGATCACCGTCAACAGAGCCGAAGTTTCCCTGTCCGTCGATCAGCGGATAGCGCAGAGAGAAATCCTGAGCCATACGTACAGCGGTATCGTAGACAGCGGAGTCACCATGCGGGTGATACTTACCAATAACATCACCAACCACACGGGCCGACTTTTTGTAGGGGCGGTTATGGGTATTACCCAGCTCACGCATTGCGAAGAGCACGCGCCTGTGTACCGGTTTCAGTCCATCCCGTGCATCGGGCAATGCGCGCCCGATAATCACACTCATCGAATAGTCGATGTATGATGAGCTCATCTCATCTTCGATGTTGATGTGCTTCACACGTTCGCCGTCAGGCTCGAATATCATCGGAATTGAGGCCTCGGTAGCTTCCGGGGTCTCGGGAGTATCTGGTGTATCTGGTGTATCTGTCATAGTGAAACGAAAACCATATAGTTAGACATCAAGGTTTCTAACATTTAATGCATTATCCTGAATAAAACGACGGCGCGGTGGCACCTCGTCACCCATTAGTACGGTGAACATATTATCGGCTTTAACCAGATCCTCGAGCACCACTCGCAGAAGCTTACGGTTATCGGGATCCATTGTTGTTTCATACAGCTGATCCGGATTCATTTCACCCAGACCTTTGTATCGCTGAATACTCATCCCCTTGCGTCCCTTAACGCGAACGGCGTCAAGCATACCGATAAGCGAGGTAACCGGGGTGCGCTCATCGCCATCGACAAGATGGGCCCAGGGATCTTCCGATCCGCAGAGAGCTTCCTGCGTAACGCCCTTACCCTCCAGCGAAAGCATCAGCCTCCGCAGTGGAGTGGCCGAGAAGATCTCGCTATACTTAACCAGGTCATCGAGCCGCATTCTGGCTGCATGGCCATCTTCGCCCTCGGCATCAACATCAAGGTCATTAGCCTGCGCTACAGAATGTTTTAGCTCTTCGAGCTCCTCCTTGCTGTAGAGGAGGCGCTGTTCATCACCTGCATCGCCATCTAGAAGCACAACCAAGCGCGGAAATTCACCGGTTTCGGGGTGGCGGGCGGCAATCATCTGCTCGATGGTAAGCCCCTTACGGGCTAATCGAGCATTTATCTGTTCAACCTTCAGCGCCTGACCCAGCAGTTCCGTCATCTCCTCGGCAAAGATATCCTCCTCGATACCGTCGACATCAAGTGAGACTCCGTCGCTACCAAGATCGAGTAGCTTTTCGGAGAGCTGGTTATCGCTATCGACATACTCCTCACGGCTCTTGCGTGTAACCTTGTACAGCGGGGGCTGGGCAAGATAGATCAGGCCATGCTCAATCAGCTGAGGCATCTGACGATAGAAGAAGGTGAGCAGCAGTGTGCGGATATGCGCACCATCAACGTCCGCATCCGTCATAATAATGATTTTATGATAGCGCGCCTTGGCAACATCAAACTCATCGCGCCCGATCCCCGCACCGATAGCGGTTATAAGGGCACGTATTTCACGATTATTAAGGATTTTGTCGAGCCGGGCCTTTTCAACATTCAGAACCTTACCGCGCAGTGGCAGGATGGCCTGTGTCTCACGATTACGTCCCTGTTTGGCAGAGCCGCCGGCTGAATCCCCTTCCACTATGTACAGTTCGCATTTGGCGGGATCCTTCTCGGAACAATCGGCCAGTTTGCCTGGAAGCGCAGCGGAGTCCAGCGCGCCTTTACGTCGCGTCAGGTCACGTGCCTTACGCGCGGCAGCGCGCGCCCTGGCAGCCAGAAAGGCCTTCTCTACAACCTTACGGGCAACGGCTGGGTTCTCCTCGCAATATGCGCCGAGCTCCTCATTCACAATCGTGGTAACAATGCCCTCTACCTCACCGTTGCCGAGCTTGGTCTTCGTCTGACCCTCAAACTGTGGTTCAGGCACTTTTATGCTGAGAACGGCCGTGATCCCCTCGCGAATATCCTCGCCGCTCATCGATTCGTCGGCGCTCTTGAATATGCCGCTGTTGCGGGCGTAAGCGTTGATTGTACGAGTCAGGGCTGAACGAAATCCACTGAGATGTGTGCCACCCTCAATGGTATTGATATTGTTGCAGAAGCTCATAACAGTTTCCGAATATGCATCGGTATACTGAAATGCTACCTCAACAACAACATTGTCGCGCTCCTTCTCGAACGAAACCACCGCGGGGTGCAAACTGGTCTTGTTGGTGTTGAGATACGAGACAAACTCCGCAATACCGCCCTCGAAACGGAATATCTCCTCCCGGCCGCTATCCTCATCCGCCATGCGAATCTCGACACCGCGGTTCAGGAATGCCAGCTCACGCAGGCGATTTGCAAGAATATCCCATTCAAAGCCGTGATGGGTAAATATTGTATGGTCGGGATAAAAGGATACGCGTGTTCCGGTACTCTTCGCTTCTCCCCGAATCTCAAGCCCCGTAACCGGCTCTCCACGCTCATAGCGCTGCCAATGGACCTTCCCTTCGCGGCGTACCTCTACCTCAAGCCATTCACTGAGGGCATTCACGCAGCTGACACCAACGCCATGCAGACCGCCGGAAACCTTGTAGGAATCGGAGTCAAACTTTCCGCCGGCGTGCAGAGTGGTCATCACGACCTCAACCGCAGGCTTGTTCTCCGTAGAGTGCATCCCTACCGGTATGCCGCGCCCATTATCCGTTACCGTGATCGAACCATCGGCATTGATCGTTACCTGAACATGGTCACAATAATTCGCCAGCGCCTCATCGATGCTGTTATCCACAACCTCGTAAACGAGATGATGATACCCGCGTACGCCGGTATCGCCAATATACATTGCCGGACGCATGCGAACGGCTTCAATACCCTCAAGAACGGTGATATTATCTGCACCGTAATTGCCGGGTTGCTCTTTTTCGGGCATATGTAAAAATCCCTCTGATTTCGTACCAATGTGTGAATTATTTAATATAGATGAAAAGTCGCGGAAAATCAAACCAAAACGGCCT
>CAZAKU010000270.1:0-3109 GCA_964485765.1 uncultured Lentisphaerales bacterium | reverse complement strand
GACCCCTCTTTTGTCAGTTTGCAGTCTCGCATTGCCGAAATTCACGACTGCTCTCCGGATTGTGTCATTGCCGGAAACGGTTCCGATGAGCTGCTCTCCCTATGTACGCGGGCCTTTGTTGAGAATGATGGGAGCATCGGGTATTTTTACCCATCCTACTCTCTTTATCCGGTTCTGACAGATATTCGTGAGGTAGAACGTCGCCCCGTAAAGCTGACAAATGATTTTCGCTGGAGTATGCCGGAAGGATATGAAGCTTCTCTCTTCTTCCTGACAAACCCTAATGCGCCAACCGGAATGCTTTTTGACGTAGAGACTATCCGTGAGTTTTGTCGTAACTTTGATGGCGTAGTGGTTGTCGATGAAGCTTACGGCGATTTTGCCCGTGATGACTGTATGGCTCTGGCGCTCAGTGAACCTAATGTTCTTGTGATGCGTACTCTCAGCAAATCCTTTTCGCTGGCTAGCCTGCGCGCCGGTTATGTTGTCGGTGCTCCCGATTTGATTGAAGCGCTTTTCAAGGTAAAGGATTCATACAATCTCGACGGCATAACTCAGGATCTAGCCCTGGCCGCGCTGGGAGATCTTGAGTGGATGCATGCTAACTGCCGCAAGGTGATTGCTACACGTGAGCGCCTGAGTGACGCACTCAGTGGCATGGGCTTCGGTGTCTCACCCTCTGAAGCAAACTTTGTATGGGCCAGTCCGCCGGAGGGTTATTCGGCAGAAGAGCTCTTCGCATTGCTGCGTCGTGAAGCTATTCTTGTTCGTTACTTCCCGGCGGAGATGACCAGTAAACATATACGGATAACTGTAGGTACCGACGCACAGATAGATCGTTTGATAGAGGTGCTGCGTAAGGAGATTACATAATGAAAGAACGTGTAGTATCAAAGATCCGTGAATCACGTGAAACTCAGATTGAGCTGACCGTTAATCTCGATGGAAGCGGTGTGTACGATGTGCAGACCCCTGTCCCTTTTATTACGCATATGCTGGAGCTTTTCTCACGTCACTCCCTGATAGATCTCAACCTGAAGGCATCCGGCGACGTTGAGATAGATGATCACCACACGGTTGAAGATCTGGGGCTTGTTCTGGGCAGTGCCATTGATGAGGCCTTGGGTGATCGTAAAGGTATCCGGCGTTACGGGTGGGCTCTGATGCCTATGGACGAGGCACTCAGCCGGGTTGCACTGGATCTTGGAGGGCGTCCCTACTTTGTGTACGACGTTGCCTGCCGTGATCGCTATATCAACGGTTTCGATACGTTGCTGGTGCGTGAGTTTTTCCGTGCACTTGTAACTCAGGCACGCATGAATCTGCATATGGCGCATCTTTATGGTGATGAACCCCACCACGCATATGAGTCGCTTTTCAAGGGGTTCGCAAGGTCTTTAAGGATGGGTGTAGAGAAGGACCCGCGCGATAATCGCATTCCTTCCAGTAAGGGCGTTATAGATGGCGCCGCAGGAGAGCAAAACGCATGCTAGATAGAGTACAGGAGACACGTTTGCCAAATGGCGTACGTGTCGTGAGTTCATCGCTTGACCATGTTGAGAGCGTAAGCCTTGGCGTATGGGTAGGAGTGGGGGCACGCGATGAGAGTAATAAGATGGCGGGTGCCAGTCATTTTATTGAGCATCTGCTTTTTAAAGGCACCGAAACCCGTAATGCGCGCCAGATTTCACAGAGTGTAGAGGGACGTGGCGGACACCTTAACGCATTTACGCAGGAGGAGAGCACCTGCTACTACGCACGCGTGCCCTTCGATCAGGCTTGTAACACGCTGAAGGTTCTGGCCGATATGTATCTGAATTCCCGCTTCGACCCGGTGGAGATTGAGCGCGAGAAAGGTGTGGTTCTGGAGGAGATACGGATGTATCACGACCAGCCTCAGCATCTCGTGCATGAACAGCTCGGTGCATGTGTTTGGCCGTCACATCCGCTGGGGCGCCCCATTGCAGGGGCGGAGAAGGCTCTGATGGCGATGGACCGTGAGTCGCTGACAGGTTTTGTAGAAAGGTATTACATCCCCTCACGTACGGTCATATCGTTCGCCGGAAAGGTAGATCATGAAAAGTGCGTGGAGTGGGTTGCCTCTCTCCTGGGGGGAATGCCTGTCCGCCGTATGCCTGCACGTAGGAAGGTTCCACAGGGATTGAAGCAGTTGCCGGTGTGTGTCGGGCGTTCAGACATTGAACAGGTTCATGTGGCACTGGGGTTGCGTTGCTCCTTCGGCCGGGGAGATAAGCGCCGTTATGCCCTGCGTGTTCTGAGTGCTATGCTGGGCGAGAATATGAGCTCGCGCCTGTTCCAGGTTGTGCGTGAACGTCATGGGCTGGCCTATTCCGTGCACTCCTCGGTGCAGCTTTATGCCGATACCGGTGCTCTGGTTATTTCTGCGGGGCTCGACAGGAATCGTGCCACTGAAGCGGTGCAATTAATTACGCGTGAAATGGTGAGGCTGCGTGATGGCCGTATAAGTCGTGCGGAGCTTAAACGCACACGTGACTATCTTGTGGGGTATACACGACTCAGTCTTGAGAGTACCAGCAGCCAGATGAACTGGCTGGGTGAGTCCGTTCTGAGTTATGGCCGCCCGGTTCATCCAACAGAGGCTATCGATAATGTCCTGGCTGTAGAACTTGACGATGTCAGGGAGGTCGCCTCCGCTCTGATCAGCCCTGCTGTGACAAGTCTTTCAGCAGTTGTTCCGGAGAAGGACGTATTCGACGAGAAGCTCAGTCTTTCTATGATACAGCGTTTGAAGTGATGCATTGAGTTTTTAACGAGAGGGAATGAATACACCGTCACCAATCGGGTTCAGGCCATTGGTATGGCTGGCCTCCTTTTTTATGGTGGGAACCATCTGTGGTTTGCAGTTTAATGCAGCCCACTGGTGGGTTGTCGGTGGCTTTGTTTTTACGATATTGTTATGGATGGGCGCAGTATTATGCGGCCCGCGTGGCACAACGCTATCTTCCCTCGCCGTTTATGCTGCTTTTTTCATGTGTGGCTGGAGCGCAGCCGCACTGCGCAGCGATGCCATAGCATCGTCTTTGTCGAATACTGTAACAGCTGTTGAGCAGCATGAGCGGTGTGTGTT
>CAZAKU010000269.1:0-6602 GCA_964485765.1 uncultured Lentisphaerales bacterium | reverse complement strand
GGATAGCACCGATCGAATTAGCAAAAGCAACTGCATCATAAACGGAGATACACTCCTGCGCTCCGGAGGGTAGAAAGAACTCAGGCACCAATGATGATTTAAAGGCGCCAAGCAGATCGTATGCGTAGTGAGGGTTCTCTTTATCCAGCAACCATGCCTTCAGTGTTGTCGGCAGGCTGATCTGCATCTGCTCCTCAACGCATCTCACCAGGGCTTTGCCCCTTCCATAGGCATCGATCAGCTTCCGTGACAGTGCATACAGAATATGCCGCTCCGTTACAGAGCCGCCGTTAGCGGCTTCCGAAAGGGGCATCACATCTGTATCGAAGTCCAACAGCGGTACACCAAACGCAGCCAGCAGGCCGTTCAGCTTTTCTACCTCCAACCGATCCCGGAGTATGCGTGCCGCATGGATCGGTTTCAGAAATTCATTCACCACAGCAAGTTGAGAACGAGGAATTCCGTGAATGGCAATATAAATCACATTCGGCTCATCCGGATTGTTGATCTTTCGACCCTCAACAGATGTGCCATCCATATGCACACGCATCTCAAAGCCAATGGTGCTGGCAATCCCCACCGCTTTAGAGGCGTCCAGAAACTCCGTGCATCCCGCAACCGAATCGTGGTCCATAATCCCAACGGTCTGCAGCCCTGCCCGAGCGGCCTCGACGGCGATAGCTGTCGGCGAATACGGGCTGAAAGAGAAGGATGAATGCACATGATTATTCACCTCCTCCGTCTGCAGCACACCGGCCTTAACCGATTGCCCCATTTCACCAACAGCGGCAAGGCGCCTTGTGCGATCCGGGTGATTGATTGCTTCTTCGTCCTTCATCCCTACACGCCCTTCCGGGAGATACGCTGCAACTCTCCGGTGGTATAATTATGTTTAACAACATGCCCTGGCAGCGGAACCACACGTTCGTGAATCGCATCGATGATCCAATCGGGTTGCGGGTAATACTCGGTCTCCATCTCCGCCGCTGGCGAGATCCAGTTTCGAGCGCCAACCACAACAGGAGGTGCATCAAGCTGATCAAAACAGAGGGTCGTTATATTAGATGCAACTGTATGCAGGATGGAGCCACGCTCGACTGCATCAGATGCCAGAACCAGACGACCCGTTTTCTTGACGGATTCAACAATTAGATCGTAGTTCAATGGATTCATAAAACGCAGGTCGATCAACTCAACCTCCATTCCATACGTGGCCTTCATCTCTTCAACCACTTTGACGCCACTGTAGAGAACCGGGCCAACCGTAACCAGTGTCAGATCCTTACCCTTCGTGCGGATGGCCGGCTGACCCTCCTCCACTTCATAGTACCCTTCGGGAACACCAGACGTTTCGAACAGTTCACCCACGCCGTAGGTTTTCTGCGACTCAAAAAAGATTACGGGGTCGGTACCCGAGAGTGCCACATTCAGCATCCCTTTGGCATCGTAAGGCGTTGCCGGATAAAAGACCTTCAGTCCGGGAATATGACTCACCATCGCACTCCAGTCCTGCGAATGCTGCGCCCCGTATTTGTTCCCCACAGAGACACGCAGCACCAGCGGCATCTTCAGCAATCCGGCTGACATGCTCTGCCACTTGGAGATCTGGTTGAATATTTCATCTCCTGCGCGCCCCATAAAATCGCAATACATCAACTCCACGCACACACGACCACCACTCATGGCATAGCCGCAGGCCGAGCCCACAATGGCGCCTTCCGAAATTGGCGAGTTAAATAACCGATGATAAGGAATCGACTCGGTCAAACCGCGGTAACAGGCGAATGCACCGCCCCAGTCACGGTTCTCCTCACCATAAGCCACCAGTGTCGGATCGATATGAAAACGGTGCAGCATCGCCTCAAAAACAGCATCACGATAGGTATACAGCTTATTGGAGGAAAATGCCTTTCCGTTTTCATCAAAAGCAAACCGCTCCTTTCGTTTGAGTTGCTTAACACGCGGGTTCTCCTCCATCGGCAGCAACAGATCCGGCGTTCGGTCATCGAACGCCTCAACCTTTGCATTCGAAAACATTACATCTTCAATAATGCCGATATCCGAATAGGGAGAGACCTCCTCGTCAATTGCCAGCGACATTGCTTTCGAAATTTTTGCAACCACTTTCGCCTTCATGGCTACAGTGTCTTCCTCTGTCAGGGCGCCATTCGCGACCAGGTAGTCGCCAAACGCCTTAACACAGTCGGCCTCCTCCCACAGTGCCATCTCCTCTTTAGAACGATACGAAGATGCGTCAGAAGGTGAATGCCCCGACAACCGATAGGTGACAACATCCAGTAGCGCAGGCCCCTTCCCTGCCAGTAAAAGCTCCTTCTGTCTCTCGGTAGCATCTGCCACGGCCAGCGGATTATAGCCATCGACACGTTCAGCATGCATCTGCTCAGGGTTTATACCCGCACCGATGCGTGCCAGCATATCGTACCCCATGGTTTCGCCATTGGTCTGGCCTCCCATGCCGTAGTGATTGTTCATAATATTAAACAATACAGGAGGAGAACCGAATTCGTCGTCCCACAGCTCACGATACTGATCCATCGCGGCCATCCAAACCCCTTCCCACACCGGGCCACACCCTAAAGACGCATCACCGATATTCGCAACCACAATTCCCGGCTTACGATTAATCAGCTTAAACATCGCCGCACCTACGGAGATATCACCTGATCCACCAACAATTGCATTGTTAGGCATCGACCCGAAGGGGGTAAAGAAAGCGTGCATAGAGCCGCCCAGGCCCTTATTAACGCCTGTCTTTCGTGCAAAGATTTCGGCCAACGTGCCATACAGGATAAAGTCCTCTGCTAGCTCCTTGACGCTTTCATGTGACCCATCATTCACCACGCCAAGGGTGGAGCCACCAAAGAACTGTTCCATGATGCCCTGCAACGCATCATCATCAAGCTGCTGAATGGCAGACAAGCATTTCGCCAGAATCTCACCATGCGAACGGTGCGAGCCGAACGAGTAATCATCCTTAGACAAATGAACGGCCTGCCCCACAGCAGCGGCTTCCTGCCCAATAGACAAATGAGCCGGACCGGGATGATTGTACGCTATCCCCTGATACGATCCCTGAGTCTTAATGAGATTGAGCATCGTCTCAAATTCACGGATCACAAGCATATCGTAGTACATCTTCTTCAGACGTGCTTCGCCATACTTCTCAACTTCCTGTGCGTAGTCAGGGGTATACTGCATCACCGGAATCGGCTTAAATGTAATCTCACCTGAACGGCGAGCTTCTTCCGGGGAGATCAATTGATTCTTTGGCATAATTATTCCTATAATTCAAACATGGTGTCGCGGATCACTTCCCCGATCGTCGGGTGCGGAAACACGATTTCCTGAATCTCTTTGACGCGTAATTCAGATTCTAACATTGCGGCTGCTCCCCAGATAATTTCTGAGCAGCATCCGCCATACATATGCACACCGAGCAGCAGATCGCTCTCGGCATCTTTTACCACCTTCACAGACCCCGCTCCGCGCTTACCATTCTCGGCCAGAAAACGACCACTCATAGTGAGCGGCAATTGAGCGGTAACGACCGAATGTCCTGCCTCCCGGGCCTGCTCTTCGGTCAACCCGCAACCCGCAATTTCCGGTATGGAATAAACCGCCCACGGTATCGCGCTGCTCCTGAAACTATCCTTCACGCCACAGATCGTATTGAGCGCTACCTCTCCCATCCGTGATGCGGAATGCGCCAGTTGCGATTTACCTGTCACATCACCAATGGCATATACATTCGGTAGATTTGTACGCTGCTGATCATCGGTTCTGATTCCTGAACGGTCGAGATCCAAACGCGCATCCTCGAAGCCCATATTCTCAACATTCGGACTCCGTCCAACCGACATCAGCACCAGATCTGCAGAAACAGATGCTTCATCTCCCTTTGCTGTCGTGAACTTCACATCGTGTCCGTCGATTTCGGTAACACGACATCCCAAATGAAAGGAGACCTTTTTACGCAATGCACGCCGAAAGGCTTTTGCCTGTTCGCGATCCATAAAGGGGATGATTTCGTCAAGCATTTCGATCACATCCACCTTGACACCAAGGCTACTGAAAAAGCTGGCAAACTCTATCCCGATCACACCGCCACCGACAATTACCAGCGACTCCGGCATCTTCTCGATATCAAGGATCTCATTGCTGGTGACTACATGCGCCTGATCGACACCGGGGATGGGTGGAACAAAAGGCGACCCGCCCGTAGCGATAACAACGTTGTCGCCTTCATAAATGGTATCGCCAACCTGCACGCTGCGTGGTCCCAGCAACCTTGCCTCGCCCGCAACAACTTCAACCTTGCATTTTTTCAGCATAGAGCCAACACCGGCCCGAAGCGTCTCTACCACCTCCTGCTTCCAGGACATTGCCTTCGAAAGGTCAAAACTAACCTCGCCGGTCGTAACGCCAAACGCAGGCGCCTCTATTGCGTGAACATAATGTTTGGCAGAATTCAGCAGCGTCTTGGTTGGAATGCAGCCGCGGTTCAGACACACGCCGCCCAGCTGCTCTTTTTCGATGAGCAGCACTTTCTTGCCGCGCTTACCTGCGCGCTCGGCCATTACATAGCCACCCGGGCCTGCACCTATAATTATAATATCGTACATCTATATTCCTACTCTATTAACTCTATACCTCAAAAGCTCAACCCGTCGAGAGTCTCCATAAGCGACCCCATGAACCGTGCAGCCGGTGCGCCATCCACAGCGCAATGATTAAATGTCAGCGAAAGCCCCAGATGGGGAATAAAAGCAACATCACTCCCGGTGATAACCGGCTTCGGCTGAATGTTGCAAACCCCAAGAATGGCCACCTCCGGCGCATTCAGAATTGGAGTAAAGCGTTCAATCCCCAGGGCTCCCAGGTTGGTCACCGTAAAGGTTCCTCCGGCAAGTGCATCGGCATCAACTGTTCCATCAATGCACGCCTGAGCGAGGCGGGCTGTTTCGGCGGATAGATCTTCGAGCGAAAGCTTGTTGGCACACCGAATCACAGGGACCATTAGTCCGCGCGGGGTATCAACCGCAAAACCGAGATGAACCTGCTCAAACTGCACGATTTTGTCACCCAGCCAGTACGCATTCATCTCAGGAAAAGCTGCTACGGTTTTTGCTACCGCATAGAGAATAAGGTCATTTACTGTTATACCCGCTCTGTCGTCCGAGGCCTTGAACTGTTTGCGAATCGAGAGAATAGCACGCGCATCAGCTGAGGAATGAAGCGTCAACTGCGCAGTGGTCTGCAGCGATGACAACATCCGGCTGGCAATAAGCTTACGAACGCCCTTCACCTTCTGCTCCTTCAGCGGCCCCATCTTCTCCTCGCTGTACGACACCTCGGGAACCGATGGCGCTATAGCGGGGAGCTGAATATCCGCGGTCAGCACACGCCCGCCAATCCCGCTTCCCACATCCGGTATAGATGCATACTTCGCAATTGCGGCAGGAGAGATCGATCCCCTGCCCTCCAGGGCAGAGATTACATCACGTTCGATAACACGCCCTGCGGGACCTGTGCCTGCGAGCGCATGCACATCAACACCTTTACGTTCTGCAAGGTGCCGGGCGCGCGGGGAGACACCTGTATCAGCGCCGGAGAGTCCCCCAGCCGTCGGCCGGGACACAGCGGATGGCGCTGGAATTTTCTCCAAGCGTTCCTTGCGATCTGTGACGAGATCCTCCGCATCCGACGGAGCAACAGGACGTAATCCCGAAACATCTTCACCCGGTTCACCTATGGCGGCAATAACCTTAAGTACCTCGACATCGGTGTCATCGGGATAAAATATTTCAAGAAGCGTTCCCGAGGCGGTAGCCTCGACCTCAAATACTGCTTTATCGGTTTCGACATCACACAGCGGTTGCCCCTCTGTGACAGTATCGCCCTCACGGACCTTCCAACCGATAATCAGGCAACTCTCAACCGATTGCCCCTGTCTTGGCATCAACACTTCTGTAGCCACAAGAATTCTCCTTAACTCAAAAAACTAAGATATCTGTTTTTGGCGATAGGATTCGACTTCCCAGTTTTCAATAAACTCGCGTTGTTGGTCTGTCATGTACTGAAGGCCGCCGAAAGCCGCAGCCAACTGCATTACAAGCGCGCCATCCTTCGCAAACTCAAGGGCAAGATCGGCACTCTTCTGAGAGGCACCAAGACCATACACACGCTCACCTGCTATCACGACGTTAGGTGCATATCCGCGTGCGGAGAGATACTGTGCCACATCCGCTTCAGATAGCTCCGCTACAAAAGGAAAGGCTTTCGCGTAAACCAGATGATCCGGCGAGATCGGCCCCGGTGCGTACGAAAACAGTCCACACGAAGCTACATGCGCGGCATGAGCGCCAAAAAGGAAACGGATCTCATCCTCGTCCTCAGAAGACTCGGGCGCGTCGGCAACCGCCAGCGTTTGCGAAACGCCTGTCCTGACGTATTCTGCGGCCAGGACCGCCAACACACGAGCGTACAGCTCCCGGATCTCCTCTGCGCTATCCGAAGCAACAAAGATACCGTGATTCTGCAGTACGATCAGAGCGGGCTCACATCCCCGCACAGCCCTATAC
>CAZAKU010000268.1:0-3202 GCA_964485765.1 uncultured Lentisphaerales bacterium | reverse complement strand
ATGATACTGTGGCCGATTATTATTGTCCGCATCACCCCTCAGTCCTGCGCGGTATAGCGCAAGTGATAGATGCAGCCAGAGAACGCGGAGTGGAGGTCAGTGTATGCGGCGAGATGGCGCATGACCCTAAATATGTTCCCTTCTTTGTCGGTTTGGGAGTCCACAGTCTAAGTGTTGATCCTAACTCGCTGCCCCTGGTGCAGCGCACGATCACATCGATGTCTATGGATGACGCAAAGGATTATGCGCAGGCTCTTTTGGCCGAGACGCGTATTAGTGCCATTGCGGATGTTATGGCAGACGCGCGCAAGCGCTGGGAATAACAGGAGCGATACCGTGAACATTGAGCGAGTGAGTGAATTGGTTAGGGAGTTGCTGGTTGAACTGGGGGAAGATCCCACTCGTGAAGGATTACTTAAAACGCCTGAGCGGGTTGCCAAATCGTATGAATTCCTAAGCCAGGGGTACCGTACAGAGCTATCTTCTGTTATAAATAATGCCGTGTTTGAGTCGGAAGCCAATAACATGATCGTTGTGCGCGATATTGAGGTGTACAGCTTGTGTGAGCATCACATGCTTCCATTCTTCGGTCGCTGTCATATCGGTTATATTGCCAAAGATCGCGTGATCGGTGTAAGTAAGCTTGCCCGTATTGTAGATTGCTTTTCGCGCCGCCTGCAGATACAGGAACGCCTTACAGCCCAGATTGCACGGGCTGTGCGTGACGCCGTGGATGCCGAAGGCGTTGGTGTGGTAATGGAGTGTCGCCATCTCTGCATGATGATGCGTGGTGTAGAGAAGCAGAATTCAGTTATGACGACCTCCTCGGTTCTGGGCAGCTTCCACAGCGAAGCCCCTACACGTGCTGAATTCCTGAGTCTTGCTAACAGCACAAGCGTGATATAGAAGTATTTGTGCCTATTTCAGTATTAATATCGGCGCGATGATGGCAGAGGCGGGCGCTGACTATGTGGATGGGCTTTAGTTGCTCCTGAAGCGACCTGCATAGCGTCGTGCCGACTCATTTCGGCCGCGTATTATTATGGCTGAGGCGCAGCGGTGAGGTGCTACGGCATCTTTGGTTCGTTGCGCCGGTCGACGCTATGGAGAGTCCTTGGAGTCGGAAAGAGTCGTGTGATTACAAATGAATGGCGAAACTGAAAAGACGCTTGCAGCGCATGTTACGGCGTTAGGAAAGAGTGCTGACCCACGAGCATTTGGTGAACTCATGGCTATTACCACTTCATCCTCGCCGTTATTACGGCGGTTGGCTGCATCTGCAATCGGAAAACTCGCAGAACTTGTCGATTCCGCTGCCGCCGTCCGGGTCTTACAGCCGTTGTTACAGGACTCTCATGCACAAGTGCGGCAATACTCGGCAAAGGCTCTGGGAGTTTTTGGGGCTGCATCGAAACCGGCCCTCTCTGATCTGCGTGATCTTTACCGAAATCCTGTTGAGAAGAACTACGTTAAGCGAAGTGTCGTTGCCGCCGGTAAACTGATTAGGGCCGCTGTCGAGATCAAAGAGAAGCAAGCCACACATTGCTGCCAACGCTGCGGGGTTAAGCTAGAGCACGACGAGTTTGTCCGCTCGCAGAGGGCCTTTCAGCGTCCCTTCTGCAACTACTGTTTTGATGAAGTATTTCTTGAGCGTCGTAACTTTGAAACAAAGGTTGAGCTGCAAAAGAATATTCGCGCTAGAGATGGAACATGGGTGCAGTCCGATGGCGAAAAACGAATCTGTGAAATCCTGAATTCTGAAGAGATCCTATATCGCTACGACGAGCGCTTTCGCATTCTAGATGGCTACGCAATTCGCCCCGATTTTTATCTGCCTGAATTCGATCTGTATATCGAGTATTGGGGGATGGATACTGCTGATTACAAAATAGGAATGCTGAAGAAGCAGAAGCTGTATCAGCAGCAAGGCAAGCGACTGATTTCGCTCTATCCTGCGGATAAACCCGGGATGCGTGAAGTACTGCTGAATAAACTGGCGAAATTGAAGTGAGCTGCAGCTCTTCTCCTTTTGCCTGCCTGAACTCCCTCTGATCTCTCTCCCGCGGGTGCATGGAAATAATTACACCCTTTTTACAATATTCTTACGCGGATATGACAATCACATTCTGAGTTGATCTACTCTTGGCAGCAACGGACCGATCTGGTCTATAACAGCAGGAGAGATCGACGATGAAAAAACTAACTTTTTCGATTATATCAGGGCTTATAGCTATAGCCTCTGCCCCGCTATTCGGCGGTGTAATCTTTGTTAAGGGTTCGCGTGACGGGGACGGGGAGATGAAATTCTCTCCTTATAACCCTAGCTACACCATCAATTACAGCTCTACTGAGCTTTCGGTTGAAAACGGTGTAATGACCGCAACGGTAGAGGAGGATTTTATTCTGGCGACTAATGAGGTGCAGACTGTCGCCTATATGCTTCTTCCGAGCAATGCGATGGTAAGCCGTGCGGAGGTAAGCTTCCGCAGTAGAGGGGAGACTTCAAAATCGGTGTTGAATAACTCTGCCCGTACGGTAGAGCAGGGGCTGGTGATGCGCATCGCCAGAGAGACTCGTCTTGAAGCGATAGCAGCTCATGTAGACCTCGGTGCACTGGCTCTGCCAATTGGAGACGGCCGCGGAAAAGGTACTGTGTCGGTAACATGGCAGGTGCCGGTGAAGGTGGATGATGGTATTCAGAGGCTGAGCTGCCCGATGCCGATATCTGCTCTGGCAGCAGCTCCGGTGCGGCGTGCAGTTCTAAACATGAAGCTGCGCGACGGCAAGCCGGTACGGGCGGTCTTCAGTCCGTCTCACGAATGCCGCGTAACACACCCCTCTGAAAATGAGGCAGTTGTGAAGATGTCGATGGATGCCCTGAGTGAAGATCAGCCCTTTGAATGTGTTGCTGTGATTGATGATGATCCCCTGGGCTTACGCATGTTCACCCATCGCCCGGAAGCGGCCGAGGATGGATATTTTATACTGGTGGGCTGTGCCACTGATCGCTCCGAGGAAGCAGCCCCGAGGGAGATGGTATTTGTTGTGGATACCTCCGGCAGTATGCGCGGCGATAAGATGGAGCAGGCCCGTACGGCACTGGAATACTGCCTGCTGCAGCTGGGGCCTAAAGATCGCTTTAATATAATTGGATTTTCGGATGCTACAAACCCCTTCCGCTCCGCTCCGGTGATTGCAACAC
>CAZAKU010000267.1:0-3024 GCA_964485765.1 uncultured Lentisphaerales bacterium | reverse complement strand
TCTCGATATACTCATCTATATCGACCCCGATCAGAGATTTGAAGATCAGATTTGTCTCTTCATGCGGGCGGTCAAATGAGTGATAAGCGAAATGCTCCTGAAACTTTTTGCTGGGGTCCTCCTCCATCTGTGACACCAGTTCACGGACCGCGATGATTTCGCTCATGAGGACATCAGGCACATTACAGGCTGCCTCACGGTAAGCGCTGGGCTGCACATGGTACGTTTTGGCAAAGTAGGAGGAGTAATGTGAACTGGAGGAAAATCCCAGTTGATCGGCAATATCCGTAATCAGTATGGATGTGTCACGTAGTAGCGACAGGCTCGTTTTTAACCGCTCACGGATGAGAAACACGCGTGGCGTCATGCCTGTTGCTACTGTAAACCATTGTATCAGAGAACATGCACTGAGCTTGGTGACCGAGCGGAGCTCTTGAGTCGACCAGTTGTGCGATACATCCTGTTTCATCAGCTCAATGGCCTTGAAAACCTTCTTGGGGACTTCCGGCTTGGATAGCGCGCCTTTACTGGTGAGATTTCTGGCGGCAAGAACTAGAATACGGATTATTAGCGAATGGATTTCATGGATATATAGCTGCGGCTTATGCTCAAGTTCATGCCTGAGCTTATAGAGTGTCTCCATGATCTGGTCCTGTCGCCCAAGACAGGCGCAGTGCGGCTTGGTAAAGAGTGCCTGTATCTCCTGTTGTTCATCATGGCTGAGAGAGCACCATTCCCCGAAGTCGAGCGTTCCACCGGGAGTGTACTTTGCGGGGTCAATAATCAGCCATATCAATTTGCCGGGAGGCAGCATGCCGTCTGTGGCGGCGTGTTCCTGCCCCGGCATGGTGATCATCGCCTCCCCCGGGGTCAGAGCAAAGCTATCGTCGGCCAAATCGAAGCAGTACAAACCTTCAACAGATATTGCAATTTCGAAACCGGAGTGTTTATGACAGCGAAGCGGCTCTCCTCGATCTAGATCCCGAAACACGAACTGGTCAATGTAGGGGAATTGAGCCTTGTCAGATTCCAGAATGCACCACATTGAGAATTTCGAATGCCGTACCTGTAATTTGTTTGTGTTTTTTAGCGACATAGACTAATGTTGCCGTAATAAATGTGGAATGACAAGAGTTCCGTTGATATTTATTGACGCCTTAATAATGCTAAGTTCTGAGTGCGCCTATATGAGTCTAACCCATGGGGCTCAGAAGAGCTCTCCCTGATTGAGGGTATCTGTGCCGGGGGCTGAAGCCGCTGTCTCAGGAGTTGATCGTTCGTTGAGAAGATCCATAAGTTCCGCCTCGCTGAGCATAGGGATCTTCAGCTCCTGCGCCTTGTTGAATTTACTCCCCCCGGGGTTTTCTCCTGTGATCAGGTAGTCGGTATTGCTGCTGACGGAGCTGGTGGCTTTTGCTCCTGCGTCGCGCAGGAGCGATTTAGCCTCATCGCGACTCAGGGATGTTAGAGTTCCGGTAATAACAACGCTCTTTCCCGTTAGGGGTGATGCGGCGTCGGAGGGTTGCTGCCGGGTTGGATTGATCCCCAGTTCGTTGAGCTGCTGAAGAGTGGACCCTCCTTCATCAGACGAGAAGAATCTCTGGAGGCTGCGGCAGGCCTCCGGGCCTATCTCGCAGGTGAATCGTGGCGCCGTTCCGGATGAGGCCCTTTTTGCCGGGGCTGCCAGCCCTTTTTCGGCAAGGGCGCTGCCTAGTTGCGAGATCTCCCTGTTTGCCTCGTCGTAGCGTTTCCGGAGTAGCTCCTTCGGCGTCTTTTCAAGCTTCGAGTTTAGTCGGGAGCGTGGATTCAGTTCATTGATGGTGTCCTGCATCCGGTATAGATCAATAATTGTTTTCAACAGGGGGGAATCGGCCAGGTCGTTCAGGGAGTTATGTGCGGCGGCCACCTGATAGGCTGCGGTTTCGCCGACATTGGGGATACCTAGTGCGAATAGCCAGCGTGATGGTGGAAGATCACGGCTGCGCTGCAGTGCATCGAGAAGTTTCTGTGCACGTTTTCTGCCGAACTCGAGTGGCCTCTCCTCTGTTCCCAGGTTGAGGTCTGCCAGTCGGCTGATAGAGAGGGAGAAGAGGTCGAGTGGGGTCGATACCAGACCTTTATCGACGAGCGCTTCGGCAACACGGCCTCCAAGCGATTCTATGTCGAGCGCACGTCGGGCGGCGAAGTGCTGCAGTCTGCGAACACTCTGTGCCGGGCACTGCAGATTGGTGCAGCGCAGTGCCACCTCCTCCTTGATGCGCGAAGCGCTCTCGCCGCAAGCCGGGCAGCTCTGATGCATGCGGTAGGGTTGTGAGTCGGCCGGGCGCTTCTCCTTAACAACACGAACAACCGCGGGGATGACATCGCCGGCTTTTTCAATAATGACTGTGTCGCCGACACGGATCTCCTTGCGATCAATCTCGTCCTGGTTGTGAAGTGTGGCACGACTGATAGTGGATCCGGCCAGAAAAACCGGTTCCAGCTCAGCCACGGGGGTCAAAACTCCGGTGCGTCCGACCTGTATTGTGATATCGCGCAGGAGGGTTTCGGCCTGCTCCGGTTCGTATTTAAAGGCCACGGCGGAGCGCGGGCTTTTAGCGGTGCTTCCGAGTCCCTCGTAAAGTTCACGCTGTGAGACTTTGATGACGGCTCCATCTATCTCGAATGCGAAGGTGTGACGCAGCGACAGGAGTTCATCTATCGCATCGAGAACGCCTTCAATGCTGTCGGCTTCGCGTGACCACGGGGCGGTAGGTAACCCCAGCTCCTGCAGTGTATGGGTCATCTGCGTATGTGTTTTGAAGTCGATGCCGAGCAACGCACCGGTTGCGTAGAAAAGGGCACAGAGGGGACGCTGCGCCACCTGTTTTGAGTCGAGCAGTTTAAGTGACCCGGCGCAGGCGTTGCGCGGATTGGCAAAAACGCTCTGGCCAGATTGATCACGCTGTTCGTTGAGGGATGCAAAGCCTTTCTTGGGCATATAGGCTTCTCCCCGTACTTCCAGCAGTGGCGGCGGGTTGTCGC
>CAZAKU010000266.1:0-4474 GCA_964485765.1 uncultured Lentisphaerales bacterium | reverse complement strand
ATCACTTGGTCTTCGAAACCCATGCTCATCGAAATTGAGTTCGAGGAATTAATCAATGATCACCAGAAGTCGATAAGTTCAACAAGTGCCATAGAGGCATATCTCTATTAGTAGAAAAGTGGGCATTTTATAGCCACAAGAAGTCACGAGAAGACACAAAAAGGGACGTAAACAGAGATGCCATGCGGCAGCCCGGCAAGGCCGGGGTGTTGTGAGCGCGATGGCTTCTGCAAGCAAGCTTGCTACAGGCCTCTTCCTTACAACACCTCGTGCACCTTCGGCGCCGCTGCCTTTAGCTGATTGAATCTGATACGGTGGCTACATATGCCCAATTGCCTCGGAGTCGAGACTGCGGCCATGGTCTTGGTGTTAGCCACATCACCAAGTTTCTGACCATCTTTTCTTTTTTTGTGTCTTCTCGTGACTTTTTGTGGCTACAATCTTTCCCTTCTGTTTTCTGTAATCTCAACTCCGCAGATCAATGGTGACCCCTGCCGGGCAGAGAATTTCAGTGTAAGGCGGTCATCTACCGAAACCTTTTTCATTTCACGAATAATAGTTGAACGTGCCGTTTTGGCTTCACGTACGATGTCGAAATCGGTGAGGAAATTGCTGTCATTAATGGAAATATCGAATACACGATCGCCGGGTTTCGCGCTGACATCGGGCTCCGAGAAAACCATTCGAATGGTATATTCACCCTTGCTCAGCGGGACAGCAATTTCATTCATACCGCTTACACCGGATGCGCCAACCCAGGTCAACTCATGTTTGTTATATAGAAGTGAATGGTGGTGGAAATATTTGCCGCCTTGTACTTTGGGTTCTATCTGGAGTTTTTCCGGGCTGCCGCAGGCGGGGAATTCTGCCCATGGGGTACCATTCTTTGCGAGCCTGTCACCGTCCGAACCGAAGTTGATGCCGATGCTGCCATCTCTCGGTTTACAGTTATACCCGTATATATCCATATCCGGATTATGTACAAATGCCAGAGATGTCTGGTTCTGGTATGAGCATGTGCACGTGCGTGTATAATCAGGTGCATTCAGTACGCCGTTGCCGGGAATCAGATTCGATGTACATCCCGCTTTGAATCCGCCGAAGTTAAAGGTCCCGCTTTTTCCTGTTACGTCGTAGTAACCTGCGGCACCGGAGCGGAATGTAAGAATATGTTCACCGCCAATAGCCGTGTTGCAGCCATACTGACGATCCCATCGCCATCCGGTCTCTTCTCCGGTAAGAAGGTTGAAGCTGTGCCCGCCGGCTCCGTTAGTAATAAATTCATCGTGGCGGATTATAAGCGGCCCGCCATAGGTGCGTTCAAGATCCTTCCAGACGACCTCGCCACTGTCGGCACGATATACCACGATACCCCTGCCGACGTCGTCCGAAGCACGGTCGCGGTTGCGGCTGCCGGCCTGAAGCAGAACGTTGTGCCTGGCAGAGTATCCCAGCCAGGTTCCGAAGACATCCTGTGTCGTTTTCCATTTGATCTCCCCGCTCTTAATGTCGATGGCATACAGTGTGGGCGTGGAGTCAATCACGAGCCCCCTGCGGCGTGCGTAGTCCATTTTCTGGTCAGTTATCCGGTCAATACAGAAGAGAGTACCGTTGGCAATGGCGATGGCATTGTGACGGAAATAGTAGTCGGCATCTCTCTTCCAGAGGATCTTTCCGCTATGCCGGTCGAGGGCGTAAATAGAGCGGCTTCCGGCGCCGTAGTCTGCGTTTAGGGTTGTTCCGGCGATATCTGAAAACTTGTATGTCGGGATTCCTGAAGGGTTGTCGTCGGACAGGAACACCATCGCCTTAACGGAGGCCTCCTTCTTGCGTGAGGAATCATCGACACCTGCACTGCAGCTGAAGCGATCGAACCCTTCGGGAATCTTATAAAGAATGTAGGCCGGAGCATGAACGCCGATGGCATTGGTGTAAACGGTTCCGTTTACGGAGATCTCCTTGTCAAAAGCAGTTTTTCCGACCTGTGGTTTGCCCACGCTGTCCGCCAGGGCCCACGTCAGAGTTGTAAGATCCTTTTCCCCATTCGGGCCGGTTAGTTTGGGGTTGATCCAGGCACTGTTGTCATAACTGGCGCCACCGGCGCTGTCCATATAGAGAAGAAGGAACTTGGCACCTTTTAGCTCTATGTCGATATTGGCGGTTTTACTATCCTTTTCATCGAAAGAGAGTAGGGGGCTTATATAAACGGCTTCCTTTTCCGGCGGTGGCTGCGGGCGGGTGACCTCTATGGTAAGGGGTGATGCGGCTGCGATAATTACATCGTCGGTAATGGTTGAGAAGCCCCATTTGGTAACGTTTGCTCCACTGATATTGGGAAGGGTGAACTCCTTGACAGTGACTCCGGTTGCGGGATCGAGCTGCATGCATGCTCCCGGAGTGGTTACGAATATGCCGTCAGGGAGCGTGGTATAGTTGCCACCTATTTCGCCCGCCCCTGGGTGATGTCCTGTGTGGCGGTAGTAATAGCCTATGTTCTTTATGTCACGCTGCCACAGGAGCCTGCCGGTGTATACATCGGTACATCGCAGAATGTCCTGACCTTCTATAACCAGTCGTCCGCCGGCAACCTGCGGAGAGGGGCCATGTCCGTGGCGCGGCAGGATCTTGTCGTTGGTTTCTCCGCCGAACCAGAGTAGTCCGAATGGGGGGCGTACAAGTGTATCGGCTGAGGTCACAGAATTGCCGGCATCGGCATACTGATGGGTCCAGTCGGCGCTGCCGGGGAGTGCGCCTGTCCGGATGATTGCGGCGTATCTGCCACGTTCAGAAAGTTTCTTGTTTGGCAGTTCAGTTTGTGCTGCCAGTTTCTCAATTTTCGACATCTTGTCGTTGATGATCGCTATGCCACCGTAAGGACGCAGTGAGTTGTAAATGGTTTTCAGCTCTGCGGGTTGCTCAATCGGTTTATTGCATATCGTGAGATTTGCCATGTAGGGTGGCAGGGCTGCGTTTAGGGGGTCTGCCACGATGGCAGAGATGCGCAGGCCGTATATTCCGCTGGAATTCATCTTTCCGCGAAAAGCGCGGATTTTTTTGGCATTGTCATCTACAATTACTATATGCATGCGGGTCTGTGACAGAAGGTCATTAACGAGGGAGATTTCAGGCATTCCCAGAATCAGAGCGTAGCCGTTACTGTCGACGTCGTTACCGATGATGGTTTTAAGGAGGGTTGACATCTCCGCGGTTGGTTTCTCCTCCGCTTCCGGTGGGGCACTGTAGCTGATAGCTTCATTAACGTTGTCGGATGAGTAGCAGTGGATGGTTCCCTGTTTAGTCACTACGAACAGTTTACCATCGGCAATGAGCATTGTGCCTATGGTGCCTTTTAGCTCTGCTTTCCAGCTGGTTCTACCATCGGCGAGTTGTATTGCGGATATGGTTCCTCTGTTGTCTGCACAGAAAAGCGCATCGGCAGATTTAACGAAGGCTTTATTTACTCCATTTTCGATGGGGGTGCTTTTAATGACCTTATTGTCGCTGCAGGAGGTCTGGGTCAGTTTGGAATCCTTTACGGAGTAGATGGTGTTGTCGCTCACCGGTCCATAGGCAATTCGTGAGGCAATTCCGGCGCCATCTTTGAGGTCAAAGAGGAAGCGGTTATTAGGATGCTCGGTTATATACCGGTCGTCGGTAAGGGCAACAGCGAAGCCGCCGCTATCTTTTCCGAGTTTCCCGTCGGCGGCTCTGTAGTAAAGCATCTCCCCCGTGGAGCGGTCGAAAACTCCGGGAACAGAGCGTCCGCTTGGGATGGCGAGGAACTTATCATTAGCTGCAAGGTAACCTTGCGGGCAAACCCCTGCAAATGACCCTGGTCCATGCTGTTGATGTATCCATTCTGTGCCGCTGCCGCTGTTACACCAGACCTCTTTTCCGGTTTCGGCGTCAAGGGCATAGATGAAAGTTCCCTCAAATGCCCAGATGCTGGCGGCAAAGTAGATGATGTCGTTATAGATGACCGGGGCGCCGCGCATGGGCCATTTGCTGATAAGGCGCTGATTTCCGATTACGCGACTGGTACGGGGTACGGCCCGGAAGCGCCACAGCAGCTTGCCGTCATCTGCCGAAAGGCAGTATAGACAGCCATCGTCGGAAGCGGCGTACACTTTGCCGTTTTGTGCCACCGGTGCAAATCGCATTGGTCCATCGGCAAAAAACGTCCATTTCTCTTTGCCGGAGTCGGTGCTGTAAGCGCAGATAGAGTCGTTGTTCATTGAACATACGAAGAGGGTATCGCCCATAACGATCGGTTCATAGGTGGCATCGAAATAGAGCGCGACATTGCTCAGGTCGCGCCAGGCCTGCCGCGGAGTGCTTAGCGTGCGGCTCCACTGTAATCTAAGATTATCCGGCAGTTTTTCGTCCGTTGCGGCGGAACGGCCCGCATCGTGACGCCACATCGGCCAGTCGGCGGCCGAGGCGTATACGAAGTTCAGCAAGAGGAGTGAAAACA
>CAZAKU010000265.1:0-2508 GCA_964485765.1 uncultured Lentisphaerales bacterium | reverse complement strand
GTTGCATGATACGCCGCAGGAGGGATGTATTGGACACGCCTTTATTATCATTAATGAAAACTTGTGAGATTGACGAGGGGTCGGGCAGAAACACGGCCCCGAATGACTGTCATTTTAGAGAAACTGCGTTTTTGTACTGTTTTTTGCAAAATGCGTAATTTCCCGGGTTGGCGATATCAAGTATACATTAGCTGTGCTCAGTATGAAGTTGTTTTGTATACGCAGTATTCTACGGATAAATCCTGCCTGTCCACAAAGCTGGGGGTTCAAACAATTTTACGGAAGGTTTGGTTTGGAATTGGGTGATGACATCAGATCTATGTTTGCCGTGCCAAAGATGGACTTAATTTGTATACGCAGTATATCGCGGGTTTCGTCGTTGGATATGTAAATGCTGGTTGTTGTGCTGCCTTTGGATTCATCATCCCCGATCTCTTCAATCTTTATCCCTATGCGCCAGGCCTCGCGGGGGTTTGTGTCGCCTATGGAGATTGATTCTTTTCCTTCGCAGTGGAGCGTTAAAAGGTAGCGATCCTTTCCTATGGCAATATAGAGTATTTCGGTGCTGTCGATGCTCCATTGTCGGCTTTGCAGTATTAAAATGGCGCTGAAAATGTCGTAAATGCTTTCGTCATTCTCGAATTCCCTGAGTGTTTTTTTGTCTGTTTTTCCGGGGCGTTTCTTGAATTCAATAGAATGCACAAGCTCATCTTCGAATGTCAGGCGGTTTATTTTTATCCGTTTGCCGGTTTGTTCACGTATGCAGGAATCTTTTGGACGGAAGCTTTGGCTGTCCAGTGTGCCTTCGCCGCGATAATGCACGGTGAATACTTTATTCAAGGTATCGTTTGAGCGGGTGAAAATAAGGAGATTAAGGGATTTGTCGTTGGTGCTGACTCTCATAACAACATCTGCAATGGTAGTTTCCCCCATTGCGGCCCGGTAGGAGTATTCACCGGCGTTCGGGGTGAATGTTTCTGTACGCGGCAGCAGCGGGCCTACTTTCTGCCCGGGATCCAGGCCCTCACGCGCAGCAATGCGCGGCAGTTCAATTGTTTCCATCTCCGATTGATCCTCGGCATTTATTGTTGTCGTCACCAGGGCAATAAAGGCATAAAGAACAGGGGGAAAGATTCGCGATATGGCATATTTTAAAATAACTGTGCTCCGTGGGTTATGTTATTTGCTGAGGTCATCAAGTATCGCCTGAATACGTTCAGGGGCAATGGTATAGGAGTCACCGCACATGTGGCATATTATATGTTGTGCCTTGTTTTCACTAAGCAGCGCCTGTACCTCATCTTTGCTGAGGCTTGCTATCATATTCTCCACCTTTTCCCTGCTGCAGCGGCACCCGAACTGCAGGGCTTTCGGTGGATCAATACGAAGACTCGGGAGGGAGAGGACGTCGCTCAGTTTTTGGAGAGTTGAGGCTGAGCCCAGATGATCGGTCATTGAATCGTCGTTAAATTGCCCCTGCAGAGCCAGAAACGTTTCCCAGTCTCCGTCGGGCATACATTCGACACTGATTCCACGGGCGAGGTTTAGATACCCTCCGGAGGATTCGGCATAGATCGTAACGGATGTGGGGGTTTGCATGGAGATATTGTAATACTGGTTGAGTGCTTTACGTGCAGAAGGCGGCTTTGCCTCCATTGAAGCCTGTGAGATTATTTTTCCTGGAATGCTTCGGATTATCTGTACCTCGGCGCAGGAACCCATTGCATCCGTCATGGAGATATCATCCTCTCCATCAAGCTCATTAATGACTTTTCGCTGGGTGTAACCGCGCAGATTGCCATCAACAGTGGCTTCAACAAGGATGGTCCCGATAGGGCCGTCGGTTTGCATGCGCAGCGAGACCGCCTCATCGGGGAGGGATAAATCGACAGATAACAGCGCGGCACCAGCCAGAGATTCTGCCAATACGAGCCCGGCTGCGGGTCCGCAAAGATGACGTTGCTCTATGGTGCGGGCGGCATCGGTTACATCAACAAAGGCTACTCTTATCTTTGAGCTTTCGCAGATTGCGCGGGTTAACGAATCGGATGACTTCGGCATAATCATGTTTGTTTCTGAATTCCTTACAATGGGTGGTCTTGGTTAATGGATATTGGTACATCACTGCTTTATTTGTCGCAAATCTGATGCCCTTTGATCCAGAAAAAAATTTAAATATTTTAGGGTGTGATACATAAAACGTTGACTGACGCTAATGCCGAGAAGAGAATCAGCTCATTGTGATAGTTAGAGAGGGCAGGAACGCATCCCTCTAAACACTCTGCGTCCTGAGTCATTGAGTCACTGCGTCCTCCCCCAAAAAAGGAGACAGTACATGCCGAATCAACCTCTCATACGCAAACATGGCGGCTACCGCAAGTTACGGTCGTTTGCCTTTGCTACGCTGGTACATCTCGAAACAATTCGTTTCTGCAGGCGGTTTATATCTTTCCGGGATGACCCGCTTGGGAAAACGGTCGGACAGATGATTGGCGCTGCACGATCGGG
>CAZAKU010000264.1:0-3352 GCA_964485765.1 uncultured Lentisphaerales bacterium | reverse complement strand
TCTTCGGTGACGACTTCGACAAGATACGGGCAAAGGCATCCGAGATACGGCAAGTCCTGGCGGAGATAGAGGGCGTAGCCGATCTGCGCCTTGAGCAGACTTCAGGACAAACTCAGGTGCAGATCGAGTTGAAGCCTGCAGCACTGGCACGACATGACGGCATAGATAAGCACTACGTCACTTCTCTCGTTCGACAGGCTATCAACGGAGAGGAAGCAGGTGATATATTCGAGGGTGAAACCGCATCAAGAATACTTGTGCGTCTCGACAAACGTTACCAGCAGAACCGTGAAGATATAGGCAACATGGTTGTCCTTACCCCTTCCGGAACACGCGTTCCACTGAGCGACCTTGCTGACATTAGAACCGTAACCGGTCTGCGGCAGATAAGCCGTGAGAACACACGCAACTACACATCGATACAGTGTAATGTACGCGGGCGCGATGTGGGCTCTTTTGTTCGTGAGGCACAGGAAAAAGTCAGGAATGCCATTAATACTGAAGGTTTCCCGCTTGTATGGGGAGGACAATTTGAGCTGCAAAAAGCTGCCAATAAGAGACTGGCAATTGTTATCCCGATCACCCTGTTCCTGGTGGTATGCATGCTTTACGGACTGTTCAGCTCCCTGCGACTGGCGGCCCTGATAATGCTGAATGTTCCGTTGGCGCTGGTAGGTGGTGTTGTGGCTCTGGCAGCTTTTGGCGAAAACATAAGTATTCCCTCCTCCATCGGTTTCATAGCACTGTTCGGTATCGTACTTACCGATGGCGTAGTACTGATCTCGCGTTTTGAGCGCTTGAGAAGGCAGGGCGTAAAACTGAGAGATGCCGTCATTTCCGGCTGTCGTTCAAAATTCAGGCCGGTATTGATGACAACCGTCACCACCGCTCTAGGACTGTTCCCGCTGATAGTATCAGCGGGAACCGGATCAGAGGTGCAGAGGCCCCTGGCAATAGTTGTTGTATTTGGCCTCGCCACTTCAACACTGGTAACTCTCTTCATAATCCCGGCTATCTACATCTGGATCGAAGGGAAATGGATAAGAGACCTCAGCTTGAACACAGTAGAGTATTGATTTCACCAACAATTAACAACGAAACAGGAGAAAACATGAAAAAAGAGATAACACTGATCACAGTCGCCGTAGTCGCAGCAGCATTCATAACAGGCTGCAGCGACAAAAAGGATACTCCCGAAACAGCCGGCGTCGATGCAGAGAGCAGCGAAAACTGGACTCCGCCGACTAAGAGTGAAGCGGAGGCAACCTGCAGCGGTGAAGATCACACCGGGCACGCCCACGCAGAGACCGAAGGCCACGACAAAGATGACGCCGAGCACAGCGAGACCGAAGGCCACGACAAAGATGGCGCCGAGCACAGTGAGCCCGAACACGAGGGCCATGACAAAGATGAAGCCGCCGAAGATCACACCGGTCATGACCACGCCGAAGGCGAAGAGCACAAGAACTGATTAATATAGACATTCATTGCGATCACGGGGAGGCGTAAGTACGCCTCCCCGTTTGTTTTGATATCCCTAAGGCCAGAGCAGGTCGCGATTGACAAGGCGCCCGTCGGAGCCGAAGAGAACACCCTCCTGTTCAAGCAGCGCCAGCTTCTTGCGCACCTTTGCCCCACCCCGTTCGCCATCAAATCCACCCGAGGTAAGATCTGCCGCGATCACACGGTGACAGGGAACATCGGGAGCGAAGGGGTTATTCCGCAAAGCCTGACCGACTGCCCGTGCAGATTTACAGCCAATATATCCTGCAAGGCGGCCGTACGTGGTTACCCTCCCCTCCGGAACCTTCAAGAGCGCCTCATAGACCTGGCGCCGAAACAGTGTTACGCATGTAAAATCAAATTTCATAACAGATCAGAAACTGGCATCATTCATAGAGGGAGAGAGCGGGACAACATCCCCGAAACCTGACTTAGCCAACTCCACCAATACATCCTCTATGAATGAGTCCGGTGTAGAGGCGCCGGCTGTCAAACCAATATCCGAAATATCGCTCAAGTCAAGTTCGCTCAACTCCGAAATATCACCCACAAGGCATGCGGTTGCACCACAGGATTCAGCCACCTCAACCAGCCGACGACTGTTTGAACTGTTGCGTGACCCAAGAACAATAATCGAGTGCGCCCTGCAGGCCAGCTCCTTTACCGCTATCTGACGTCCGCTGGTGGCATTACATATGTTTGCCTGGGGCGACAATATTATATCCGGAAACCGGCGCCTGAGCAGCGAAACCACACGCATTGAATCATCGACACTAAGGGTAGTTTGCGTAACTACTGCAACCCTGCTCGCGTCAGGGACCTCTACCGTGGCCGCTTCTTCACAATTCTCCACGACTCTAACATGCTCTGGTGCCTCCCCCTTCACACCGACTATCTCGTCATGCCCCCGGTGACCAATAAGCAGAATTGTATAATCCTCCGCGGCAAAACGGCGGACCTCAGCATGAAGTTTCTCTACAAACGGGCAGGTCGCATCAACGACACGCAGCCCCTGCCTCTTGGCCACATCCCTTACGGAGGGAGGAATGCCGTGGGCGCTGAAAAGAAGACAGCCTCCCCGCGGAACGGAGGCGGCGTCAGTAACAAAGATTACTCCTCTCTGTCGCAGAGAGGATACAACCTGCTGATTGTGCACTATCTCATTAAGACAGTAAACAGCACCCGGCTCTTCATCCAGAGCACGTTCAACAGCCTTCACGGCACGCCTAACCCCGGCGCAAAAACCGTGTGGATTAGCAATAAATACACGTTTCACCGTCATCCCCCTCAATAGCGCATGAATATCAACATCAGAGCAGTAAAGTACCAATTTTGGCTTTTCCATGCAACCTCTTGAAATATTATCACGACGGAGCATGTGCAAAGAGGAGCAGACTCTTGCAGAAACGCGTGACGATGACCCCCTCCAACCACCCGGCGGCCACCTGTTCTGAAGGCAACATTACTTGACATTTGAAACTCCAACAATACACTCAATCACCTGAGTCAGAGATGGACGCAAACAAGGAACCTAATAACGAACGATATGAGAAACCTTTTTATACGCCTCAACAACTGGATAACCCGCTTAAGGCGGGTTCAGGTCGCACCGGAGCAGCTACTTCTGCTAATGCCTCACTGCCTTCAGAGAAAGGTCTGCGACAAGAACGTAAGCATGGACACATCACGCTGCGTCCGATGCGGTCAGTGCGACATAGGTGATTTACTCAGCTTATGTGACCGCTATAAGATCAACTGCTGTTTGGCCGCGGGCGGTCGTGAAGCGGTGCAGGCTGTGCGCAATCACGAAATAAAAGCTGTAATTGCCGTTGCCTGCGAAAAGGAGCTG
>CAZAKU010000263.1:0-4308 GCA_964485765.1 uncultured Lentisphaerales bacterium | reverse complement strand
GGCAGACCATTCACCAGATAGAGCCCGTTTGCATCGGTTTCGGCCGAGGTATAAAGAAAATCAGTTGCATCGACAACCCCGTTACTGTTGCCGTCGAAATAGACATATACAGTGATATTGCCGATACCCGGTTCTCCTGCTTCCTGGATTCCGTTTCCGTATTCACCTGCGCCGTTGCCGGTGTCTGCGAAAACCGTGTCACCGAGAGTGTTGGTGCCAACAACCAGAGCACAGACTGTTGACTCATCAAATGCAGGGCCACTGCCGATATGTAACGTTGATGTGTTGCATATTTTGGGTTCCGGTTCGTTGTAGGGTTCGTCGAGTATGATTGACAGCTTTACAACACCGCCGGCATTTGTGGCGAGAGCATCGCTTAACCACCATTGAATGTCGGTTACATTTGTGTATGCGGCAGGCTCATCCGACTGCCAGCTGACGCCGTTGTTGGTGGAGAAGAGAATAGTGTATTCAGCGACACCGGCAGGAAGGTCATTGCCGAGGGATGCGCTTCCCTGAACATAGGTGGATCCATCGGGGACGGTGTCATTGATTACCAGCCCCATACCTATGCCCGGGTCACCTATGGCCAGTTCCCCTTCATTAGTAAATGATACGGAGTATTCGATTGTTCCGCTGGCGACAACGAACTCCTTGTCGGCCGTTTTTGTTATGTCTACGGCGGCGGCCTTGCTTACCAGTTCGAAACCGAGGCCTGCGCCGTAGTCACCGTTGAATTTTTCGTTGTCGTTGCCGGATGCGACCTCCTGATAGGGGGATAGTGCGGCCCTGCCCGGGCCTGCAATAGGCATGAAGAAATAGGTTACAACACCTACTGCACCATTGTTATTCACCGGTAAGTGATCGAAGTACAGCTGGTCGATTCCGTAGCGGACCTCTTCTGTCCCGTCAGTCAGTTTGATTATGACCATTGAATATGTTTTAACGAGGCGGAATGCGGCCGGGTCGAAGAGGCTGGGGTCTCCAACCGGTTGCATCCATGCGTTGCGGTCTGGGATCAGGTCGCCATCATTGTCGAATCCTGCGCCTACATTGCCCAGATCGTACCAAACGCCTTCGGCCCGTATACTTGTTCCTACTGAGCCGTCATCATTTGTGCTACGCCATGACGGTGAATATTCAGCCAGCAGATCCTGGTAGTATTGCGGTACCTTGTTAGCACTGTTGGGCAGGATTTTATTGGCCATCGCCGAAATTTCATTACGCATTGTTACCGTACGGGTGATTACGGCTTCGCGATCGGTTCCCTGCTCCTCTGCCTCGACCCATATGTCGTAATTCAGCCAAAGGTCATCTTCCGGCTTTACGCTTGTGCCCCATGTTGGCGTTCCTGTTTCATCCAGATGGGGGTAGCTTACCAGCCAGTATACGGCAATAGATTCTCCCGGATCGATTTTGTTCAGCATGCGACGAGCATCTTCCGTTCCCAGTGAACCACCTTCATGGGTCAGCGCAAATTCTCCGCCGGGCAGGGGGCCGGTTAGCCCTGTATGCGGGCGTGATGGGTAGATTCCATAAGTGCTTCCTCCGCCAGAGATGTGGTCACCTATGTAGGCCGTGACGTTGGATATGGTCGTTGCTCCGTCATTGTGGATTATTCCACCAAAAAATGCCGATCCCGGAGCATATGAAGATGGAGTACCTGCATTTGAGTCTACAACAAGGTTATATGCAGATATCACTTCCAGTCGCAAACCACCATCAGTAGCATTCGCCTGGGCTGCCGCTTTTCCGGGAAAAAGAGATACTACTGCCAGAAAAAGCAGATGGATACAATTCACCTGTCGCGAAAAGATGTTTTTCGTTTTTTTTCCTCTCAACCAATCAACCAAACTCACAAAGACATCCCTCTTGAGCATCAATAGCCAGCGGATTAGCGCTGGTTAACAAGGCATGAATGTCTTTTAAACCGGACCATATTAGTGTTGTTTTATGTTGAAAGCAATAAAAAATCGCGTGAAATTGCGTGAAACCGCTGGGAACTGCGGGGAACTGCCCTAATAAAGCGGTTGTCCATAGATTCTGACGTTATCCAGTTGCCACCACCAGTCCCATAGAGCAACGTAGTAGAAGGTTACAGTAACGTCTGGTTTTCCGGCAACCCATTCGCTTCCATCAGCCGCAGCAACTTGTGCTCTGTTACGGAGTTGTTATACAGGAAGTCGTCTCCGTCTGCGTTGGGGGTAGCATCAACGTGCCAGATCAAGAGGCCGTCGGAATGATTGCCTGTATCTATATACTTTTGGGTACGCGCAGCCAAAGTCCCGTCTGCGGCGTACTTTTCAAGTTCGCCAGCCCGAGGGGGTTGCGTCGCATAGGATGCGGCTGCTATCAAGAGCAGAATAAGGAAAACTTTTTTCAATATCTTGTTCCTGGTGAGTCCTGTTCGTAAACTCGCCCACTATTATCCCAGAATCAGAGACCCCGGCTCCAGAGATATCGAATTCGTTTAGGAGATTATACTATGCCGCACGGTTGTTGTTTACGGTTGGTCGGGATGTAGCTTGTATATATACGCACTAAGCCTTATACATGGGTTGCTTTTGGGTACGAACCGAGTACACGCAGGGTGTGAGTTCGTTGGCGCAGCGCATTCATCACGAGTTTATGGGTATCGGTGTTGACGTTGCATTGCAGGTCGGCAAAGAAGACATAGCGCCATTTCTCTGTTCTCGATGGGCGGCTTTCCAGCTTGGTAAGGTTGATTCCGGCGCCAGCCAGTAGGTTCAGTATTTCGGCCAGTGAGCCGGGACGGTCATGGACGGTGAAAAGAACCGATGTCTTGCATTCGCCTTCGGCATCGCCGGGGGCGGCTCCGATAACGGCGAAACGGGTCCAGTTATCGTGCTCATCTTCTATGCGCTCTGCGAGCAGTGAGAGTGCCGATCCCTCCGCAAGCTGACGGTGGCCTATGGCGGCAGAACCGGATTCAGGACCATCCTGAATCGCCCGTTCGGCGGCAGCGGCTGTACTCTCCACGGGGATAAGCGGCACTTTATTAAGGTTACGGTGCAGCCAGTCGGCGCATTGATTTAGCGGTTGGGGGTGAGAGTAAACCCGCTTAATATTGTCGACATTATCCTCGAAACTCAACAGGTTATGGGCGATTCTTGAATAGAATTCGGCCTGAATGTAGAGCGTGAACTGACTGAAAAGGTCGAGGTTCTGGCCTACGGTTCCCTGCATAGAGTTTTCGAGGGGAATTACACCCAGGTTGGCGTCTCCCTCTGCCACGGAGCGGAAGATCTCCTGGAAGCTGTGTTTGGGCTCCATAAGCGGCTGGTGTCCCAGATTTTCGAGCGCGGCGAAATATGAGAATGTGCCCTTTGGTCCAAGGTAGGCAACGCGTTCAGGATGCTGTAGATTGCGCGAAGATGCCATTATCTCACGGTATATGTTGCGCAGGTGGGCATCGGGTACCGGGCCGCTGTTTGATGTTGTAAGTTTCTCGAGCAGCTTGCTTTCGCGCATTGGCCTGTAGATCGGGTCGCCGGTATTAGCCTTATGGCGGCCTACCTGAAGGCTGATTGACGACCTTTGATTCACCAGATCAAGGATCTGTTTGTCGATAGAATCAATTCCATCGCGCAACTCCTTGAGAGGTGTATCCTCTTTTTGCTTCTTCTCTTCGCTCATCTTGTTTCCCAAATTCCTATTTGAGCTTTAAGGCCCGTTTCTGTGCGTTGATCAGTGACTCGATCCCCTTAACAGCCAGTTTCTTCATTTGCGACAGCTGGCGGTCAGTGAAAGGCTCTTTCTCTGCTGTGCCCTGCAGCTCAACAAAGCGTTTGTCCTCGGTCATAACGACATTCAGATCTACATCCGCGTTCGAGTCGAGTTCATAGTCGAGGTCAAGAACGGGCTTGCCATTCACAATGCCTACGCTGACTGCTGCGATCAGATTGCGCAGGGGAAGCTCTTTTACCAATTTCTTCCTCTGCATCCAGCGCATGGCATCCACAAGTGCAATCATTCCGCCGGTTATTGAGGCACAGCGGGTACCGCCATCTGCCTGCAGAACATCGCAGTCGATGGTAATGCTTACTTCACCCAGCGCCTGCATGTCGACAGCTGCCCGCAGCGATCTGCCGATCAGGCGGCTGATCTCAATCCCGCGGCTGTTGGGACGACCTTTTCTGGCCTCTCTTGGAATACGCGAGGATGTGCTGCGGGGGAGCATACTGTATTCTGCCGTTACCCAGCCACTGCCGCCGCCTCGCAGAAAAGAGGGTACGCGTGTCTCAACACTGGCTGTACATAGCACGCGTGTCTGCCCCTGCTCAAAGA
>CAZAKU010000262.1:0-9638 GCA_964485765.1 uncultured Lentisphaerales bacterium | reverse complement strand
GCACTATCCCCGCCGAAGCCAGGCTGATTGAGCGAAATCAGGATGAAACACCGGAGCCGCTGAAGGCGGAAAACAAGGTGGAAGATCTCGCACGTGCGGCAAAAGTCCATAAAAAGCATGGTTCCACCGAGAGAAGGCGTATACGGGAATTGGAAAACCGTTTGCAGACAACGCTTACCGAGCTTGAAAAGATGCGCCAGGCGGCACGCCCTAAAATCAATGTCCCTGAAGAGGTACTGCGATTGCGCCGTGAGTTGGAGAAAGCACAGACCGAGAGCACCAATTCCACCAGAAATGCAGAGGCACTAACAAAAGACAAAGCTGCGCTTCAGAAGAAACATCTTCTCCTTGAAGAACGAATCGCCATTCTGGAGGCAGAACCAAAGCATGACGTTGAAGCCAGCGCCAGACAGTGTGAAGAGTTCCAGGCCGCCCTTGATGAAAGTCAGCAGAGAATACGCGAGCTGGAACAGAAGAACACCGAGCTGGAAAGTTTTGCTGAGACATTAAAAAGCGATAGTGAAGCTGAGATCGATGAGAATGAAGAGCTGGCATCTGTGAAGAGTGAGCGTGATTCGCTTAATGAACAGCTCCTGGAGCATGCTATACAGATAGAGACCCTTCAGGGAGAGCTGAATGCTCTTAAGCAGGAGAAGCCTGCCTCCCAGGAGAGCCCCGAAGAAGCTCCTGCAGATGAAGAGGAGGAACAAAGTGTAATCAGCGAACTGAAGACTCTCCTTAAAGAGCAGCAAGCCACATTCGACGAAGAGAGGCGTCAGTTCGAGGAACAGATGCAGGATATACAGGCAAGCCTCGATACATCCCGCTCTGCACAGGCACAATCTCTACAGCAATTGGAGGATGAGAAGCGCATCCTCGCCGAAACACTTGAAGCTGCAAATTCACGCGATACTGCGCTTCAACAGCAACTTTCTGAATACGAAGAGCAAATCAACAAGAATGAAGCTCCTTTCCGTGAACCGGGCCCGGAGTTAACCTCCATTATCCGGCACCAGGTTGTGCGTACAGAAGATGCGCTCAAGACCGAGCAGATATTCTTTGAGACAATTCGCGACGCCTTTATCGAAAAACAGCGGGCGCTGCGTGAACAGGTTCGGCAACTGCAGGTTATCGGGCCGGACACTATGCGCTATGCCGAATCTGACGACAACCCTCACCCTGCTGGCGAAGAGGTTACCCGGCTTCGCGAACATATGCTTCACACCGAACAGGAGTTTCGGCGCGAAAAAGAGCGGGCCGGAAATCGTGAAAAAGAACTAAGCCGCAAAATCGAACAGTTTGATGCGCAGCTGACAGAAACACGCCAACGTCTTTCCATAGCCGAAAATGAAGCTACCGAACTTCGCTCTGTGCGCGATGAGCTTCGCTCGAAAGAGCACCAACTCGCAATGCTCCGCTCTCAATATGAAGAGGAGCGGGCACAGACAAAGGCACATGAAAACGACCTCAACCGAGATCTCGACCCCGCTGAACGCCTGCGCGCTGTTAACACTCCCTCATATAAGGGCCTGCAGACCCTCGCAAGCGAAACAGAAGCAGATGGCGACCACTTCAATATCCGACAATGGATGAAACTCAGGTAAAGAGAATGACAAACCAACAACCACCAAATCAGGCACAGGAAACGCCATGGGAAAACACCCCTCCTCCCGCCGTTGATTTTAACGCCCCCGGCAACCCCGCGAACCAACCAGGGCAGCAAAATGCGCTAGTGTCCGCATCTGCAGCCGGCATGCAACCCGGTCTCGAATCTTTCCCTGTCCTGAAATCATTTCAGGATTTTATAGAGAAAGAGCGCACCCAGGCCAGGCGGCGAACGACACTTATCGCCAGCTTCTTTGTTATTATTATAATCATAATGATAACTGTTTTCCTGGGTATAGGCTTCTTTGTATTCCAATACATCTCTGATCAGACGAAAAGGATGGGAGAGGACAACAAGGCCTTACAGGCTGCACTTATTGCAAGTACGCAACGTCAGTTTTCGGCACCTGTGCCCACAATCGTTATTCCCGAGAAATTAGAGTCACCACCTCAGGATACATCCAGGATCAAGGATGAAGTCCGAGAAGATGTAAGTGCAAGAATTAACGCTGAAGTCGGCGAAAAGGTCGACAAACAAATGAGCGAAGTGACTCAGGTTATCGACACCAAAATCGGCGAACAATCCCGCGATATCAGCGACATGCGCAAAACCATGCAGCAGATTAACACCGAGAACAAGGCTCTGCACGGTAAGCTTGAATCTCTGACAGAAACGCTTAATGCCACGCACGAGGCGCTTCAGAAGACGCTGTCACGGCCGCCGGATAGTAGCCGGGCAACAGAACCGATCACAGTGGCAGCAGCACCTGCCGTCGTACCTGATGTACCTACCGCCACGTATGTAGAAAGACCTAAACCCGCTCGACCAATGCCGAAATCTTCACGAAACATCAGTATAGAAATCACCCCCGAAGGGGCTGATGAATCGGTGAGCTGGAGAATGCTCATTCCGGAATAAAGAGCTCCTGCCCCTCACGAATTGCATTAACGCGCTTCAGGTTATTTGCCTTGGCAATGGCCTCAACAGTTGTCTTGTAAGCGCGGGCAATCTCACTAAGAGTCTGACCAGCTTCAACACGGTGAAGACGTCCCGACTGAGAGGTCTGAACCGATGCCTGACTGGCATACGACTTCATTACTGTTGCCATTTTGGCACTGAGCTCGGTGCTGAGATTTTTGTACATCCCATCCAGCATAGCTTTGCGTTCGGCTCTTAAGGCACTGACTTCGCTTTTCAGATCGCTAATGCTTTTATCACGCTGACGGACTTCACGTTCAAGTTTCTGCTGAAGTTCATCACAACGATTGTGCAGCCGGTCAACAAGCACCTTGTTATCTTTGATACGGTCATCATATTCATTGACCTTCCGTTTCATGTGCATGGTGTCTTGAGTAGCTCGCGCTTCATCCGTTTGGGACTGACTGTACATCGTACAGCCACAGATCACCTGCAGGCAGAGAAAAAGCCCTGTCATCCGCATTATAACTGTTAATGTGTTCATGTCGGCAAGAGTAGCATGCCATCCTGTAATCGCCAAATATCTTTCTAAAAAAAACACCCTCCTGACAAAAAAATGCAGTAATGTCTTGGGTATTAACGTATTAGGTTTTATCGTTTCCGAAGTGACAAATGTAACACCCATAGCCAGCATGACACAACAAACCAGAGAGAGCCGGTTTTCTTCCCCCGCATCAGAGAGTAAACTAATAATTATCAGTGGTTGTTATCCTTCGCTCAGCGAAACTTTCATCTCGTCCGAGATCGCACTGCTCAGGAAAAACGGACTGGGCCTCAGCACAGCATCGCTATCTCCGGCTGAGCTGCCGGGTTCCGCGGATATTGAAATTTTTGCCACAAACTCCATAGCTTCGAATCCTTTTTTGATTCCGCGCTGCATACGCACCCGACTGCTTATGCTTATGCCCCGCCCCCGACAGTTTGTGGCCCTGATGCGACGTATTCGGGCAATTACCCAATTAGCAGAAAAGCTAACTCCAAGAGACCATATACATGCCCATTTTGCATTTCTGCCTGCCGACGCTGCGTCCTTACTGGGAGCCATTTCAGGTGCATCCTGGAGCCTATCGCTGCATGCCGCCGACATATTCACACAGCCCCCGCGCACACTTCAAAAACGCCTGAAAGGAGCACGTTTCATTACCTCCTGTACCGACATGGGGGTGAAGTATATCGGAGTTATATCTCCCGAATCGAATGTAGCCCTCGTCCGCCACGGAGTTTCCATCCCTCAGGAATCTACCTGCCCTGGCGACCCGCCCAGAATTATGGCAGCAGGCAGACTGGTCGCAAAAAAGGGCTTCGACACGCTGATAAGCGCATGCGCACTACTTCCGTCTGACCTCAAATACAGTTGCAAAATCATCGGCGACGGCCCCCTGCGCGAAGCCCTTGAACGGCAGATAGACAGACTTGGTTTAAGCCACCGGGTATCAATAACCGGAGCGATGCCGCATACAGAGGTGCTGAAGCGGCTCAGGAAAGCATCACTATTTGCTCTTCCGAGCCGAAAACTGCGTAATGGAGATCGCGACGGCGTCGCAAATGTTCTGCTTGAGGCAATGGCAGCAGGCCTGCCGGTGGTGACCACTGAAGCAGGTGCGGCAGCGGAAGCCGTTATTAATGAAGAAACAGGAGTGCTGACCCAACCGGACAATCCGGAGGAACTAGCAGAGACTATTGAGTCTCTTCTTACGAATAAGGACCTTTCTCAGAAACTGGGGGACGCCGCCCGCGACAAAATGATACGGGAGTTCAATCCGCAGAACTGCATAACCCCGCTTATAAACCTTCTGCAGGGGTATACAGCGTAAGAATCTATTCAGCCTTCCAGCAGCGATAGGTTACGGCCGGAGGCAGGTTACGCCACTGTATGCGACTAACATCAACCCGGGCAAATGTGCTATCAAGTTTCTTTCTGAACTTGCGTGCAGCCGGAAGCCACAACCCGCTTATGTAGGCAATCGACGAAAATGCCCCGCCGGGAGCCATAGCCTCAACAACGCCCCCTAACAGTTTATCCTGCAATTCATCCGGAAAAACCGACCATGGAAGAGCCGAGATAACGGCCTCAGGCGGTGCCATCCCCTCCTCCCGCAGCATCTCACCCAGAGTGGAGGCACACCCATTCTTTACTTTAACCCCGGGAAATCGCTCCGTAAGGACTTCACAGAACTCGGGATTGATCTCCACAGCCATAAAATCAGCATTTTCAGCCTTCCGCTCGCATATCACCTGCGTAAAGACACCATCTCCGGGGCCTATTTCAACTATAGATCCAGCCTTTTCAATCTCTATTGCATCCGTCATGGTGAACCCCATCGGACGCGAACTTGCACAAAATGCTCCGACCTGTTGCGGATGAGATAACGACTGCTTAATAAACTTAAACCATTTTTTCACTATTTCTCTTCTCCAATTCCAATCCCGATAACCGGGCTTTAATTCACACTATTCAGTACAGGCCCGGATTGACCGCGTATTTTCCGTAAAATAGCCATAACAGGGCCGGAAAGAGCATATCCGTTAACCACACTGAACAACGTATACAAGGGCCATAGACATGCACACGCAACCACAACACCCAACAACAGCATCCGCAATGGGTTCTTACGAACCGTACCCAGCCATAACCCCATATGCCTGTACCTGATGGGGCTTATCATCAGCATACTCACCAGAGCCGCATAAAAGGGGAGCAGTACCAGCGCATTTTCAAGAGCAACCGTATTCGAAGTATAGAGCAAAACGACCGTACATAATGCAGCAGCTGCACCCGGGCAGGGAAGGCCGCTAAACATCGGACCACTCTTTTTGCCCTGTATTACGCTGGTGTTATATTTAGATAAACGCAATGCCACACAGGCAACATACATTGCGCAGAATGCCCATACCCAGAAATATCCCAACGGACTGATATCCCGCAACCTGTGTACAACCACAGCCACCAGAGTGGCAGGGGCAACACCGAACGAAACCATATCAGAAAGTGAATCCATCTCCATACCGCGCAGACTGATGGCATCAAACAACCGCGCCGTAAAACCATCCAGTGCATCGAAGATCGAGGCAAAGAGAATAATCGCAGCGGCAACACCGAAAACACTCGCCGATGCATTCGGATCGGACACATCATATGCAAACAGCGTGTAAAGAATGGCGGAAAAGCCACACAACGAGTTTGCAACCGTCAATGAGTTAGGCACCTGACGCAACCAGGGATGACGCGACACCCATTCCCGCGTATCAGCACGTTTCATTCATTCCCCCATCTGCTTCCGGAGCCTTTAGCCGCGCAATTACTGTCAACCCGGCACGCACAGCATCTCCAGGCTTCACACAAATCACCAATTCGTCATCTATAGGCAGGTATACTTCCGTTCGGGACCCGAACTTTATCATTCCGTATCGCTGGGCCAGCGTCAAAGAGTGGCCCGGGTCTGCAGCACACACAATACGCCTTGCTATAGCTCCCGACACCTGCCTTACCGACATAGGGAACCTCTTACCGGACACGCTTGCCTCTCCGCCGAGCAGAAGAGCTTCGTTCTCCTTGCCTGCCAAAGGATTACGTGCATCGTGATAATGACCCTCCCTGTATATTCTCTCCTTAATGACCCAATCGCAGGGAGCACGATTGATATGCACATTAAGTACTGAGAGAAAGATACCGATACGTCTGGCCTTCTGCTGGCCGGCAAATGCATCCCCTTCAGGAACAGGAGTCACCTCGAGGTCACGAACAACTCCATCAGCAGGAGAAAGTAATATCAGTTCAGTTTCAGTGGGAGTGCGTTGAGGGTCACGGAAGAAGAGAGCAACCGCTACGCCTGCAACCAGAGATAAAAGTGCCAGAATACACGCACCAAAGGTATAATTCAGAAATAATCCCGCGGCCACAGCAACGACAGCCACCAGCAACGAAAGAGACAAAGCGATGCCCCATTCCCGCTTACCATAACAAGTTAATCCCGCAAACCTTTCGGCTTCAATAAGTTGCATCATTCGATCTTCTCTACAGAAACCGGGGGCTCATAAGATTGAAGCTTGATCTCCACCTTGCCAACAGGCGTAACACTCTTGGCCCCGAGAAAATCACGAGTCTCATCAGTCGCTATATACAACACGGTATCATGCTCCTGCTTCTCCTCGTCCTCTTCCTCGTTTACATGACTGTATCCGGGAACAAGAGTCCAGGCCTCGCGCCGCCCGGAGGGCGTGCTGCGAACGGTTTTGCCGGTACACTCCAGATAAACCACATAGAGCTTATCTCCATCGAATACTTCAAGCTCAGCCGTTAAGCCCTTCTCCCAGCGCAATCCGCGGAGCGTCATGGCGAAAGACAATGGATCATGGGTCCAGCGTCCGGCTGTTAATTCGCGGTTAGATTCGCGAATACTGTTCTTGCTCGTCTTACGCCGGAACGAAGTAACTCTTCCATCCTCAAAAAAATGCACGGCACTCACTCGACGACGCGACCGCTGGCGCTCAACCAGCAGGCTGCCGATTGTCCGGTAATCATTGGTGTAGAGGATCGCTTCCCCGCGATAACTGAATTTGCTTACCTTATCGAGCGCACCTTCACTCCTGCCATAAAGTGTAGCCACTACATTCGTACCTTGGGCGACCAGAGTCATGCGGACACTGCCGACCTCACTATCGCGCCATTTGATCCGGTAACGGTAAGTGCCCATAGGAGGGGAATATGCAGACCATAAACCGTTGCTTGGTGCTGCAAGCATATAGTCATCCGGCCTGGAGATTTGTCGATAGGAGATAACCTTCCCCGTATCGTTGGTAACCACACGATAGGTGTACTCTGCCATAACACGACACGGCAACAAGGCCATCGTGATCACAAAGCTAAATATAATAGCAAAAGATATTCCTGCCGCCTTCATGCAGGAAGACTACCACATACGCGCAATCACGGGCAAGCCTCCACACTGGCCTCCTAACCCGCAATCAAAAGAACAGCTCAGTCACGAAACAGACCTCAACAACTGCTGGTTGTTTCTCTTATCCGCTTTACAACATTCTTTCCGAGCTGGAAGCATTTCTCCAGATCCTCCGGAGTGGCAGAGGAGCATGCCTCAACTATCGGTTCAATCAGGTCCCAATCGCCATCCTGTGCGAACTTGGTGAGCGTCTTAACCCCGCCCCCACTCCATGCATAAGTTCCGAATAGACCCATTGTGCGATTGCGCAATTTTTTGCGCTCAAGAATGTCAATGTAGTACTGCATTGGGGGGTAAAGGCCCATATCGTAAGTCGGCCCCCCCAGGATCAGACCCTTGAAACGCCATGCATCACGAATCAGATATGAGATATGCGTTGTTGAAACGTTGTGTATGCGTACCTTAGAACACTCCTCCGAGGAGAGACCGGATGCCACAGACTCCATCATCTGCTCCGAATTCCCATACATAGACCCGTAAACAAGAGTAACGCCATCCTCTGCTTCATGCCTGCTCCAACGCTGATAACGCTCTACAATATGCGCCGGATTATGGCGCCATATAGGTCCATGCGTCGGGGCAATCACCTTGAAATCTACACCGGATAACTTCTGAATGGCACGATCCACCATATTGCAATACTTACCGACAATATTTGAGAAGTAGCGCAATATCTCGTCGTCGAAATACTCTATATCTACCTCGTCATCGAAGATTCCGCCTGTCATGGCGCCGAAACCACCGAATGCATCAGCGGAAAAAAGCACCTTATCCGTGGTATCAAAGGTAACCATTGTCTCAGGCCAGTGCACCATGGGAGTGAGATGAAACTGCAGAACATGCTTACCGAGCTTCAACTCATCGCCATCTTTTACCTCAACAAATCCGCTATCAACACCGTAGAAATTATGCAGGAACCGTGCGGTTTTAGCGTTACCCACTATCTGGATATTCGGATACACCTCTCTGAGGGCGCGAATCATGCCTGAGTGATCAGGTTCCATGTGATTAACGATAAGATAATCCACTTTACGCCCCTCGGGAAGGAGTGAGCGGATCTTATCCAGGTACTTCTCGCAACCCATCTCTTTAACCGAATCGATAAGCGCAATCTTTTCATCCAAAATAATATAGGAGTTGTAACAAACCCCTCGCGGCAAAGGCCAAAGGCCCTCGAAAAGTTGCGTATAGCGATCATTCATTCCGATCCAGTAGATATCGGATGTAACAGGAACATATGAGTGCACAGAGATGCCTCCAGGAGAATCAGTTAACCAATAAAAGAAAGGCGGGATTATTACACATCGACCCGCCTGTTGCACGATCTAATCTTCAAGGTTCAGCATCTCGTGCAGTCTCTGCAGCAGATCCACACTTCCATATGGCTTCTGCAATATTGACATCCTCTGAGAATCCACATTGGGGTGTTTATCCTGTCCATGGCCGGTACAGAACAGAACCGGAACATTACATTGCATCCCTAGAGCGGCCTCATAAACAGCCTTCCCGGATTTGCGGGGCATTACCAGATCAAGAACAAGTGCCGAGATCTCTTCCTTGTGCTCTTTCAGCAGCTCAATAGCTCTGTCGCCATCGTGTGCAGTTACTACACGGTAACCGTTACGCTCCAGCGTATTTATTGCCAGTTTCGCAACCATCTCGTCATCTTCTGCCAGAAGAACCAGCTGTCCCCCGCCGACGTATTTCATTTCTGGCAATTTACTGTCGGCAATACGACCCTCTTCAGCAAAACTTATCGGCAGATAAACACGGAAAACAGAGCCGTCTCCTACCTCGCTATCAACACAAATCGCTCCATTATGGCGGGAAACAACGCCATAAACGGTGGCAAGGCCCAGACCGGCGCCGACACCCGTCTCCTTGGTTGTAAAGAATGGCTCAAATGCATGCTCACGCACCCCGTCGAGCATCCCTACTCCGTTGTCTTCCACCCTTATAAGCACATACGATCCGGGCACAAGATCAACCTCTTCCTCCAGGCCATCCAGCACTACATTCTTGGTAGAGATACTGATTTTGCCTCCATCCGGCATTGCGTCGCGCGCATTCACGCACAGGTTGAGCAGTACCTGAGT
>CAZAKU010000261.1:0-3935 GCA_964485765.1 uncultured Lentisphaerales bacterium | reverse complement strand
CCCCAGAAGATACTCCATCCCAAGCCTGCGACCCCACCCAACCTCAGGGCAAAACCAAAAGCAACACCTGATAACACTGCCAGAATAAACGATAACATACTAACTTCCTTCCAAAACAAACATCACGCGGCCCGACCATAGATAAATGAGCCCACAGTACACATATACAGATTCGAACAATATCAAAGAATCTGCCTGACTCTACCAAGTATCTCATAAATGAGCAAGCACGGCCGAATCGCGATAATTCGACAGAGCAGAAAGATGGGATGCTGCTGAATCCTTTCTATGCCTCTACTTTCGGTGTCATCATTTTGACGCAACCTGAACTTTTTCATCAATGACATAAATTCATTTCGGTGTCATTAATTATGAGGTAACGCGCAGAGGGGCTTGTAATTCAGAATAAATTTGCAGTTTTGCCGAAAAACAGATACCTACCGCCTCGCGTAGCTGACGACGGTTATGCACCATAAAAACCACGTTAAAACACGATAACGAACAATACTCAAGTGAACAGAAGGGATATAGGCAACAGCATGAAAGAACTCGAAGAGGGCAGCGCTCTACAACTTGATTTCGCCAAGATTGCAAAGATTGCAAAAACCTGCAGCACCTGCATACCGGTAGCAGTGCAGAACGCCGACAGTGGAGAGGTGATTCTCGTAGCCTACACCAACGAGCTGGCTATGAAAAAGTCGCTTGAGACACAATCTCTCGTTCTATGGAGCACATCACGCAACGAACTGTGGGAGAAGGGCAAAACTTCGGGCGAGACATTCGACCTGATTGAAGCACGGGTAAACTGCGAGCAGAATTCCCTGCTCTACGTTGTGCGCCCGCGAAGAGGCGGCATATGCCACACGAAGAATATCGCAGGCGAACCGCGCAACTGCTATTATCGCCGTATCAATTTCGACACCCTTGAACTTGAGAACACGGATAGCTGATTTATGCCCCGCTTCCGCTGCCCATACTGTAAACATATGTTCGATGAGCCCCCCACAGAGACCCTGTGCCCATCGTGCGGAAAGCAGATGCGGCTCCCCATAGGCATGGGCCGCCGGAGCGACCTGCGGAAGCGGAAGAAGAAAATCGAAAGCATTCACAGAGAGATCGAGGGCAAGAGAAAGTTTGTTCACTACACGCCTCCGGCGAAACCTGCCAGGAATCCACGCGTGCTCATTGGTGTCGGGATTGTTTTTCTTGTTCTGGCATCACTATTTATGGCACGCAGTTCTAAACCTGTAAAGTCAGCCAGCAGAAACACACCTGTAGTAAAAGTTCTGGGCGACCTGACAGTATTGAGTAAGGCACTGGGGCGCTTCCATCACCATGTCGGGCGCTATCCCACTGAAGAGGAGGGGTTGCCGGTGCTGGTCGATGGCCGCGGAATAAAGGGCTGGCACGGGTCATACATACGTACACTCTACCCGGACAGCTGGAACACCCCCTACCAGTACATGCTCAGCAACGAAGTCGCCGTAATATTTTCAATGGGGCCCGATAGAGAAAAAACCACCCCCGACGACATATATGCCGACCCCGACGAGTTGGATGTAGGAACATCCTGGACAAATAATTGGTACAGGCCCAACATAAAGTTCTTCACTATGGATGCGCCTGAGACCCCTTAACCCGGATATTTCATGAACTTTCGTGGCGAAATCGTCTTATCACGGAATCAGCGCTCGAACACCCCGCTGGCGTCGGAAACAAAAACTGCTTCACTATCGTAATCGCGGCAGCCTGTGATCCTTACCTTTGCGTAGCCTCCGGATTCGGCCTCCTCCGGCACATTCTGAACCAATGTTACGCCATCCACCTCTGGTGCCTGCTGCTCTGAACGGGCGTCCCAGAGTAGCGGTTCTTCTGCATTGGGTTGTTCCAGCATAACAACAGACTCGTTGCCTTTCCTCGATTCAAGGCGCTCGGAAACTATCTTCTGCTGCAGTGTCATTAACCTTTCATAACGCTCTTCGGCAATTTCTAAATCGGGCAGATCAGGCAGATCCCAGGCAGGGGTACCCTCCTCCGGGGAGTAAACAAATGCACCAAGGTGGTCGAAACCTGTCTCTGCGACAAACTGCATGAGATGCTCAAAATGAGCATCGGTCTCACCGGGGAAACCGACTAGGCAGGTTGTGCGAACGGCGGCTGAAGGCATCCTGCCGCGAATACGGCCTACCAGCTCCTGAACCGGGGTGATTGTGTCGGCACGGCACATTGCCCGCAGGATATCGGGATGACTGTGCTGTATGGGAACATCGAGGTAATGGCATATGTGTGAAGAGCCTGCCATAACATCAAGTAGCTCATCCGAAACAAAAGTGGGATATCCGTAAAGCAGGCGTATGCGGAAATCACCATCTATTGCATCCAGCTTACGGAGCAGGGCTGGAAGTGAAGCATTCTCAGAGCGGCGATCCCGACCGAAGGATGTAATATCCTGCGAGATAACGGCAAGCTCTCCAATCCCCTGCGCCACCAGGGCTTTGGACTCATCGACCAACTCGGCCATTGTGCGAGAGCGGTGCTTACCGCGTATTGACGGTATCGCACAGAAAGCACACCCATGGCTGCATCCTTCGGCAACCTTCAGGTATGCAAAGGGCCCGCCGGTAAAGATCAACCCGGGAAATCTGGGGCGGAACACCCTTTTAGATATCTCCGAAACTTCCAGTATGCCCTTCTCTCCATACGCCGCACGCCGCACGACTCCGGCGACACTCTCCAACTCATCCAAACCCATAACGGCATCAATATCAGGAAAGGCATCATAGAGGCGCTCACGATAACGCTGTGACATACACCCGGCTACAATAACAGCCCGTACCGGGCCCTCTGCCTCTTTAAGTGAACATGCCCAATGAATAGACTCGGCAGCCTCTTCGCGTGCATCCTCAATGAAAGCGCAGGTATTAACCAGAATAACATCCGCCTCTTCAGGCGAAGGGGCCAACGTCAGATTACCGGCAATCAGATTACCTGCCATCAACTGTGAGTCAACCAGGTTTTTTGCACACCCAAGGCTGACAAAACCTACAGAGATAGCTTCAGAAGATTCCGAACCGCCATTCTCCTCACACATCTCCATAGTTATTTTACTCGCAATATGGAAGGGGTGGCGGGATTATCCGCTCCTTCAACTTAGCCTCTGAAGCTGGATCTTCGCTCTGGTTATGCATATCAATACAGCTGCGTGCGCCGAAAGCAATGACAATGATCATGACAACAACGACCACAACAACCATAAAATCGCGTAGCGGCATCCGCTTAACCAGCACACGCAGAAGAACCCCGACACTGCCGATCATACGCCCCATTCGCTTCAGGAAGGCAACAGAATCGCTGGCAAATGTAGACTGGCGTCGCGGTTTGGATGGATTCTTCTCTCGCTTTGGTTCTTCGCGCCCACCTCCCAGCTGAAGGCTTGGTCTAATCTTTTGCTCTCTGGGTGTACTGCTGTAATTAAAGAGATCAGTCTCGCCATTGGTGAGGTCGGATGAAGGGGAGGTGGAATCCGGGTCGGTGTCATCCGACTCAACATCTGACTCCAAGGATGACGCAGGGGTATCCTCAGCCGAAACCTGCGTAGAGCTCTCTTCATAAGGCGCCTGCGGAGAGGGTGGCTGCGCTGAAAATGCGGCTTCAACATCACCTTCACCCGCCGGTGCGCTCTGCACAGACGGCTCGACCGGCTTTACTGCAGGGCTGCGCCTCTTCGATGCCAGTGCCAGCGACGGACTCTCCCCGCTCGAATAGAGGATCATAAAATCCTCAACCAGTGGTCCGGGGTCAAGCCCCACCAGTTCGGCATACAGCCTTACAAAACCTTTCCCATATATTGGTGCAGCTATGCGATGAAAATCCTCTCGCTCGAGCTCCTCAACCATCTGCACCATCATATTGGTTGCATCGGCAACCTCTTTTTC
>CAZAKU010000260.1:0-5069 GCA_964485765.1 uncultured Lentisphaerales bacterium | reverse complement strand
CAGGTTTGCAGCGATGGAGTGTTTCGCCATCCACGCAATGGGGCCGGTCACCTTAGTCTCTATAAGCTCACTCGGCATTCTTCACCCCCTGCTTTCCGGAGCTCTTTTCTGCACCCGTCACAGCGCCCTTTTTTGTTAAATCACCGTCAACGCTCTTTTTCTCGGGTAACTCACCTTCAACCCGTACAGTCATAGCGTCTATCGCCGAAGCCAAATCGCTCACCACGATTCGCTGACCCTCTTCAAACTGTGTTTCTTTCACCAAAACCCTTTCGCGATCTTCCCACAGCAGTTCGAGGTCACGAATGACGAGTGTTGCGTTCGTACCGCCACCCTCAATCATCCACAAACGGCGTCCGTCACGAACTATATGACGCTGCAGAACAACAACATCCTCCAATTCCACTCCAAAGAGGGTTACATCAACAAATGCACCCAGCAACAGTTCACCATATTTAGCGCTGGAGAGCCCCATTGGATCATCCACAGCAACCAGCAATCGCGCCATACGCCCCTGAGGCTCAAGGTCCGGCAATACCTGAAGCATACGCCCCTGAAGCTGATCTCCAGCCGCCGTAGTAACCTTCGCGATCACATCATCTCTGCGCAACCACTTCAAAGAGGATACCGGCACCGACACGCGAATCCAGTAGACATCAGTCCCTACCAACTGCCCCAATGCGCCCTGCGGGGAGGCCTGATCGCCCACACGAACAGCAGCAGAAACAACTACTGCATTGAAAGCTGCGCGAAGTTCTGTACGCTCCCGGTTCAGTTTGGCCAGCGACAGACGGGCCATGGCCGACGCTATCTTCGCCTCTGCCGCCCGCAGTTGCGGTACACGCAGGGCCAGCGAACTGTCGGAATCCTCCTCAGAACCGGCTTCACCCAGCATCTCCCACTCATGCCTGGCCACATCCTGCAACCCCTTCTCAAGTGAAAAGTCTGCCTTCGCCAGGGCCAGCGACGCCTCCGCCTCTTTGATCGCAATCTCATAGTCGCTTGGGTCAATTTTGATGATTACATCGCCCTTCTTTATGAGCCCTCCTTCACGGAAGGCCGGGTGGATCTCGCGTATCTCGCCACCCACACGACTGCGCAGTGTAATCTTAGTTGCCGGCATTACCTCACCCATAGCCTTTACCTGAACCTGCTCCGTGCGGGAGGTAACAGCCTGCACAGAGACCAGCGGCACCTGGGATGGACGCATTCCCTTCTTCGCAGAAGGTTTCATCTTCATCATCCGGGAAGCAAAGAACACCGATATCAACAACACGACAAAAGCTATTCCCAGAAGTAGATGTTTTCTTGCAGATCCACGCTTATTCAAAACTGTTTTTGCATTCATCCTGTAACCCCTCATCGCTCAATCTCCATCCATTCGCCACCCAGAGCGCGGTGCAGCTGCACCCGATACGCCATACGTGTATACCGCCCCTCTATCTCCTGCCGCTGTAACGCCTGCCGTCGTGTAAGTGCCGAAAGTACCGAGAGATAGCTCTCAGCTCCCTTCCTATAACGCGCACCGGCCTCTTCTGTTGCGGCATTCGCTGCATCAATTTGTCGCGACAGCGCAGTCAGGTATTCTCCCTGACGTACCTCGCGCACCAGCGCATCCTCCACCTCGCGCAGGGCGACAAGCACCACCTTGCGATACTGCGCCAGACGCTCATCGACCACGGCCCTGGTGCGTTCCACTTCGGCACGCCTGCGTCCGCCATCAAATATCGGCCCGGCCAGACTTGCCGTCAGGTTCGCGATCCAGCCATCGAGCAAATCGGATACTACGTCAGACTCCAGAGCGCCGCGTGCTGTAAGGCGCAGTGCAGGCAGCCGATCCGCACGTGCCGCACTCACCATCCAGTCCGACGAAGCCAGGCGCATACCTGCCGCACGCACATCCGGGCGCTGAGCCAGCACATCCGCCGGCAAACCAGTCTTGGGAGAATCCGTAAACCCCGGCAACCTGCGCCCCTCAACACCGAGAGCAGTTCCCGGACAACGCCCCAACAGTAATGCCAGCTGGTGCTCTGTAACGGAAATGTTCGCCTCCACAGGGGCAAAGCGTGTCTCGACTTCAGCCACAACCTGACGCTGCTGCAATACATCCAGAGCATTGGACTGACCGCGACGGAACCGCAGTTCTATCAGCTCCAGCACCTGCTTATTCAGCTCCCGCTGTTCCACAAGCAGATCAATCTGTTCACGCAGCGCAAGCAGAGCGAAATAGCGGTCAACGACCTCTGACGCTACACTTATCTGGGCACTGCGGTAATCCTCAGCACCGGCCTGCCAATCACTCTCAGCCGACTCAACTGTGGCCCTGACGCGCCCCCATAAATCGACCTCGTAACTGGCAGCAAGAGCCACTCCGTAACGCTCACTGCTCTCCGTGTTGTAACCATCTCCGCGATCGACCCGCTGACGGGTTGCCGCAGCAGAGGCATTGGCATCCAACGAAGGGAATCGTTCCGCACCACGCTGTTTCGCCAGAGCCCCTACCTGTGCCAGGCGCGCCTGTGCTACAGCAAGGTCCAGATTATTTGTAAGCGCCTCATCTACCAAACGGTTCAGCGCGGCATCTTCGAACCTGAGCCACCACTTCCCCTCCGAAACCGTTTCGGAGGGATACAGCGAAAAGCTGTCAGGCAGTACTACACCTATAGTTTCATCACCCCGTTCCGGCGGATCAAACAACATGCAGCCACCCGTAAGCAATACTATCCCTGCAGAACAGAGCTGAAGCAGCCACAATCTCCTAATCAAATTCATTCCTCACCCTCCGCACTAAGTGCGCCCTTCACTGCAGCAACTCCCCCAAGAACAAAACAGGTCATCTGCCGAACCAGAATATCGATCTGCTCATCAGAAGGAGCAGCATCGCGCCCGAAAAGAATACGTCTCGGGCCTTCGCTAACCCCGATATGAATAACCTGCGACTGAATGCTGACAACTGTTGACAACACCTCTATCCTATCGGGTGAAATCCCCATAAGCTTTGAAACCGCTTCAGCCAGCCATCTGAGCCTTGGCAATAAAAAACGCTCCTTCAGCTCCTCGGAAAAAGGCGTCGGAGATGCCATTTCACGGTGCACAATACGCCTGAAAAGACTGCCCGGACCGTCGTCGAAAGCACTCCTGACCCCAGCCTCAACCCAAGCGTAAACCCACTCCCGCGGGGGCAGTTCAGATGCACAGGCAGCCATGCCATATGCCTCCTCAGCCATCTTTAGCGATGCGGCCCAGCACTCTTTGTAAAGGTTCTCTTTGCTACGAAAGTAATAGTTAACCGACGCAACATTCGCCCCGGCACGCGTGCAGACATCCTGAACACGTGTAGCATCGTACCCGTTTTCAGCAAAAAGGCTGCATGCCTCCATCAAAATACGATCCCTTGTATCCTGTCTACATGCCATAAAATCCACCATTTAAACAACTGATTAAAACGTTCGTTTGAAACAAATATACAACAATGAGATCGTCCATGAAAGCACTTTTTATAGAGAGCCCCCGGCCCGGAAGTATCATCGTGCAACCCGCTGAATTTATCCTTCCAACGACCTACCTTTCGCATTACAATCGCCCCATGTCCTCGAGCTACATACTCGCTCTTGACCAGGGAACCACCAGTTCCCGTGCAGTACTGTTCGATTCTGCAGGGGAGATAGCTGGGATGCGCCAAATAGAGTTTCCCCAGCACTTCCCCCACCCCGGCTGGGTCGAACACGACCCCGACGACATATGGCAATCCCAGCACGATGCAGCCCTTGAACTACTGCGCGAACTGTCGCTCTCACCTAAAGATATCGAGGGAATCGGTATTGCCAACCAACGTGAGACCACGATTATCTGGGAGCGGGCCAGCGGACGTCCCCTTTACAACGCCATAGTATGGCAATGCCGACGAACCGCGGAAAGCTGCGAAGCACTCAAAAACAGCCTGCATGAATCGATGTTACGCAGCCGCACCGGCCTGGTGGTCGATGCCTATTTCTCTGCTACCAAGATCGCCTGGATACTTGACCGCGTAGATCCCGACCGACAACGCTCCCTGCGAGGCGAAATCTGTTTCGGGACGGTAGACAGCTGGTTACTCTGGAACCTTACCTCCGGCCGCGAGCATGCCACGGATGTAACCAATGCATCCCGAACAATGCTTTACAATCTAAAGAGCGGCGACTGGGACGACGATCTGCTTAACCTTTTCAATATTCCCCGCGACATACTGCCCCGAATCCAACCCTCCGGCAGCATCTTCGGTGAAGCTGAGCTGGGAGGGGCCTCCATACCGGTAGGCGCAATGATAGGCGATCAGCAGGCCGCTCTCTTCGGTCAGGCCTGTTTCACCCCCGGAATGGCAAAAAACACTTACGGAACGGGCTGTTTTCTTCTACTCAACAGTGGCAGTGAGCCTGTTTTATCGCAGAACCAACTCCTCACCACCCCTGCGTGGAGTATAGCTGAAGAGAGCGAATTTGCTATAGAGGGAAGCGTATTTATGGGCGGAGCCACCCTGCAATGGCTGCGCGATCAGCTGCAGCTGCTAAAGCATGCATCCGAAAGTGAAGCCGCCGCACAGAGTGTAAGCGATACGGAAGGAGTGTATATAGTTCCGGCCTTTACAGGGCTGGGAGCCCCATACTGGAACATGCAGGCTCGGGGCTGCATCACCGGCATCACACGCGGCACAAACAGAAATCACATTATCCGCGCCGCACTGGAGTCGATTGCCTTCCAGACACGCGACCTGATCGAAGCCATGCAGCGCGACACAGGCACGCGTCTGACAACTCTCCGAGTCGATGGCGGCGCATCACAAAACAACTTCCTGATGCAATTTCAGGCAGACCTGCTGGGATGCACCGTCCAGCGCCCCCGCATAACCGAGACAACAGCCCGCGGGGCAGCAACGCTGTGCGGACTGATCACCGGTGTCTGGCGCTCACGCTCCGAGATAGCCGACACATGGCAACTCGAAAGAGAATTCGAGCCAAGAATGAATATCGAGCAGCGAAGCTCCTGCTATGCCGGCTGGAAGAACGCGGTACGCACAACAATTTTCGCCGCGA
>CAZAKU010000259.1:0-4033 GCA_964485765.1 uncultured Lentisphaerales bacterium | reverse complement strand
ATCTACGCATGAATCCGATCTCGCCTCCAGCCTGCACCGCTTGACGTCTCCCGGGTGTAAATTATTCTAAAACAGGCCTTCTTACTTTTCCGAACGGGAGAGGTGTGTCTGTTATCTCTATGGAAGACTCATGTTCGCTTTCATAGGTCCAAAAATGTTGATTCCCTGCTTACCTTTGTGGGGTGTCAGGCTGGAAAATACAGTGACTAATGGATTGACCTGAATCGACTTGTTCTGTCGGATAACTATAGATACTCTGCTCTGGTAGCTTGGCATTTAACCTAGTCGTTTGCGCGTGTTACAATTCTTTTACAATGCTTTCACCGACTGTTGACATATCTCGACGGTGGTAGATGTATAAATAGGCCTTTAACAACCCAAACCAAAAGTAAAAGGAGTACATCATGAGAATCGCATCTGTTACCTGTCTGTTGTTTTCGATTACGCTGTTATCGGTTACCTCCCGTGCTGAAGACCTTCCGTTTCTGAATGCAAAGGTGAAAACTTTGGTTGCGTTTAAGGATGGTACGGTTTTTGTCCTCAAGGAGGGGCGCGCCAGAGTGGGAGCATCAGGGAAGGTGGTGACATCGCCTATTACTGATGCTGCCTTTGGGACGGTTGGAGTGAATTCGCTGACGAAGGGCGTGCGTGTGAAGATGTTGACGGCGTCTGCGGCGTCCAGTTCGAAAGGCACTGCACTCTCTTTTGTGGATGCCCGCAGTAAGATGCACGGACGCCCGGTTTCCATTCTTCGGCGCGGGACGGAGAAGGCTATCTCTGGCGAACTTCTAGGGCTGCAATCCCCCTCCACAGTTGCTCAGGCGGTGGGGATGACGGCTGTTTCTGATGGGGGAGGCCATATTTTGAGCATCAAACAGAGCAATGGTTTGATCTCGCTGGTGCCTATGTCTGAGGTCGAAGAGTGGAAGTTTCTAGACAGTGAGTCGCTGGAACGTGACCCAGAGCGCACAGGTCAGCACTTGACAATTGCTTTGGAGGGAGCTTTGGAGGGAGACGAGGTGACAATTGCGTACTATTACCTCTGGAAGGGGGTTCGCTGGACGCCGTCGTATCTGCTGGAGCGTGGTGAGGATGGACGGGTGGCTCTTGAATTGCGTGGAGAGATTAAGAATGACTTAATCGATCTTAAAGGAACGCGTGTCTTCTTTGTTGTTGGTGTGCCCAACTTTGCATTCATTAATACTCCATCGCCTATGGTGGCGCAGAAGTCTTTGACGCAGGTGACGGCTGCTTTGCAGAAGACGGCTGCATACGCGCGAAATGACTTGAGTAATGGACAGTTTAGTCAGATGACATCAAATCTAAACAGTATGCGTGCAACTGTTGAACCCCTGGAGGTGCGACAGCCAGCGGCGGGGGAAACTGCATTTGCACCGTCAGTGGCGCTTCCCAATGTTCATAGTACGGATGCCGGAAGTCTGCACCTTTATGAAGTGGGGAATATAGATTTGGCCAGGGGTGAACGTGCGATTGTACAGCTGGATTCAATGACGCTTAATTGTCGAGATCTCGTGGTATGGAACGTTACTGATTCGCGCGTTGATACGGCAACACATATGGTGACTCCGGCAGAAAGGGCTACGAATCCACTTGTCCATTACTGGATGCTGGAGGCTGGTGACACTCCTCTTACGACCGGCCCGGCCTTGGTTATGAAGGGTGATGTGGCTCTTTCGCAGGATCGCATTTTCTATACCCCCCGTCATACTGCTGGTCGCTTTAAGGCCGGTACTGCTGTTGGGGTCGCAGGTGTGGCTTCTGAAACCGTGATCTCCCGTGAACCCGGAGTAAAGGAGGTTAATGACAAGCAGAGTCATCATGGAGGAAGAACGTTTTGGCTGAAGAGGGAGATTCGCTGGGTGGATGAACTTCGTGAGCTGACTCTTCAAGTGAAGAATGGTCAGGCATTTGAGACTGATGTGACCGTGACGCGAACATTCAAAGGTCGACCGGCTGCCGAGGAGGGGGTCAAAAAGGATGACAGCGTGACGATGCGTACACTGGGCGGGATGACCGATACAGAAGATGAAATCAATAGGCTTGCCTGGACGGTAACTCTCAGCCCCGGCGCAACGAAAGAGTTGAAAATACGCTACATGGCGCGGGTGTTTATCAAGAGGTAGGCGACGGGGGATAATACTCAGCTCCTCGGGCGTCATTTTGGGATATAAGATAGTAGATTTTGTCGCCAGATTACATGATGCTGGCATCCCTACGGGATGCAATATGCTTCCTTATTAGCCGGTGGTGTCTCCCGCGTTGCGGGGGCAACCACCGGCTAATGGCTGTTAAGCTCTTTCACCTACGACACAAGGTCGCGGGGGTCACAAATACTGCGAGCTGCCGGCGAGGTGTGGCATTTAACCTGAATCCATGGTCCTTTGTCTTTTATGCACGCTTGAGTCGTAGGATTAAAGATGGTTAAATCGTGCGGATTTAGTGCATTGATTCCGTATGATGAATATTAGCCGAGGCGGCACCCGCTATGCGCAAGCTTAAAATATGTGATCTGGGCTCAGGGGTACCGTACGCATATGCGACCCGGCTGCAGCAGATTCTCGCCCGGCGGGTCCTTTCCGGGCGATCTCCCTTTTATCTGTTATTGCTGGAACACAAAGATGTTTTTACTCTTGGCCGTAATGCAAACAGAGAGAACCTTCTGTTTCCTGCCGAGCAGTTGGAGGCTGAGGGGGTAGATGTCGAGGAGAGCTCCCGCGGCGGGGATGTCACATATCATGGTCCCGGGCAGTTGGTGGTGTATCCCATAATTGACCTCGGGCCTCGCTCCCGTGATGTCGTTGCATACGTCTCCCGGCTGGAGCATGTGATTATGGACACACTTTCTGATTTTGATATTGCTACCGGAACAGATCGGCGAAACCGCGGTATTTGGATAGGAGAGAGCAAGATTGCAGCCCTGGGAGTGCGGGTCTCACGCGGGATTACAACACATGGGTTCGCCCTCAACATAGACCCCGACCTGGGGAAGTATAAAAGCATAGTCCCGTGTGGTCTTGCTGACGCGGGAGTTACCTCAATGGCGCAACAGCTATCGGTTTGCCCCGCAATAGACGATGTTAAGCGAAGAGTTGCCGCGAACTTCTGCAAGTTGTTCGATATACCCCTTTACGCCGTCGATACGCCGGGTTTTAGCTCCCGGCAAGTTGCGCATTAATGCTCTCGGCTGCCATGCGGCCCTGACCCATTGCAAGAATAACGGTAGCTGCCCCAAGCACAATGTCGCCACCGGCATAGATCCCGGGCACAGCTGTTTCCATCTTGTCATCCACGACGATCTGTCCCCATTTGTTGGTTTCCAGTTCCGGGCAGGTCTGTGCGATTAGCGGATTGGAGGAGTTGCCGATTGCAACGATTACAGTATCGACCTCCAGCTCGAATTCGCTGCCCTCGACTTCGACCGGACGGCGACGTCCGCTTGCATCCGGCTCTCCCAGCTCGTAGTGCAGGCATTCCATGGCACGTACATGTCCCTTCCCATTGTCGAGAATGCGTTTGGCGTTCTGCAGCAGGAGCATCTGGACACCCTCCTCCTTTGCATGCTGCACCTCTTCAACCCGGGCGGGCATTTCCACCTCGGATCTGCGGTATACGATGCTCACGTTTTCGGCACCAAGCCGCAGGGCGGTGCGGGCGGCATCCATGGCTACGTTGCCGCCTCCAAGGACAGCTACGTTGCGGGAGTGCATGATTGGGGTGTCGGCATTTTCGCGGTCGTATGCCTTCATCAGGTTTACGCGTGTCAGGTATTCATTGGCGGAGAAGACGCCTACCAGACTTTCGCCTTCAATATTCATGAAGCTGGGAAGTCCTGCACCACTGCCGATGAAAACCGCGTCGTAGCCATCCTTGTCGATCAGATCCTTGAGCTTGCGTGTCCGTCCGACTACAAAGTCAGTTTTAAGGTTAACACCCATTGATGTAAGGGTGTCGATTTCGGTACGAACGATCTCTTTCGGGAGGCGGAATTCAGGTATACCGTAGACCATTACAC
>CAZAKU010000258.1:0-3401 GCA_964485765.1 uncultured Lentisphaerales bacterium | reverse complement strand
ATCGGCTGCTCCACAGCACGGAATCAGGGCATAAATGCAGCCAGCGGCGAATTCATCGCCTTCATCGACAACGATGTGGCGCTGCGTTCTGCAAACTGGCTGCAGCACTTCATTCAGTTATTCAGCCAGATGCCGGATGCGGGAGTGATCGGCCCCCGCATAGTGTACCCTTTCCCGCCCTATAACATTCAGTGTGCAGGCGTAGGCATCTCCCGTAACGGCCGGGTATTATTCCGCGGCCGTGGAGAATCTCGCGAAGCGGCAGAATTCACAAACCGCGAAGCGGTGCAGGCCCTTATAAGCGCCTGCTTTATTGTGAGGGCAGACCTGCTGTCACAATACGGTGGATTCGACGAAGCCTTCAACCCGGTCGAGTTCGAGGACTTTGACCTCTGCTACAGGCTGCGCGAACAGGGTATGCTCGCGATCTACGAACCCGCCATAGAGATGTACCATTTCGAAAGTGTTACCACCCAGGGGACCAAAGCCCTGCCTAATACTGCACTTATTATACGTAACGGTTTGGAATTTAAACGCCGCTGGCATAAGATGTTCAGCAAAGAAAACGGACCGGCAGATGAACTTACCCGCTGGAAGAGGCTTCCAGCCACAGATATTAAGAAACTGGGCGATATGCCCATTCTACAGGAGCAGCAGTAATGACTATTGAAGAACGCCTGAAAAACATGATCGTAGAACGACTCTTTCTCAAGGTCGAGCCCGGCAGCATCGACTGCAACGCATCTCTGATAACAACCTACGGGGTTGATTCTGTAAGCCTGCTGGAGCTGGTTGTAGGCCTCGAGGATGAGTTCGATATAGAGATCGAAGATGACGAGTTTGACGTCGAAAACTTCGAAACAGTTGCCGCACTGAAAGCATTCATTGAACCGCGACTCGACTGAACCAAATGCCAGCCAATCCAGATCCGGCATCTACGGGAGACCATACACTGGCCCTGGGCTCAGATGCCCGCAAACTCTCTGCCGTATTTACGGGAGCGAGGAGTACGCCCTGTGGCGCAGTGCTGTTACTCTACCCATTCCTCGAAGAGAGGAAAACAACACACCGGGCTTTTGTAGAACTGGCAGATAAGCTGGCGGAGATGGGAATATCGTCACTTCGTGTCGACCTGCCCGGGTCAGGAGACTCCCCCGGCGAATTTACGCTGGCAGACTGGCGCAAATGCATCGGTGATGCATATCGATGGCTGCAGCAGACAACCCGGCACCACCCGGCACTTATCGGGATGCGTGGCGGAGCGCTGCTTGCTCTTGATATCTGTGAAGAGCTGAACCCATCCGCAATCATAACCTGGGCACTGCCCGCATCGGGCGAACGCCTTGTACGCGACTATCTGCAGCGTAAAATGGTTAACGAAATGATGATGTTCGGACAGGGACGCACCCGTCGCTCCGACCTTAAGCAGGCTCTTGCAAAGGGTGAAACGGTTGATCTGGATGGTCACCCTCTTCCGGCAGAGCTATACCTGCAGCTGCAGCAACTTAAGGGCGGCAGTACACCCCCTCCGAAAAACAGCACGCCCCTGCTCTGCGTTCACATCGGCGCCGGTGCCCCGCAATTGCCGGATTGGCCGAAGACCTCTCAGTTGGAATTCACCGACATCCCCCCATTCTGGAATCGAGTAGGGCTCTGCGACACATCGGATCCGGCCGAAAAGAGCGCCGCATGGCTGAAGGAACATCTCCCCTCCTCCCCCAAGACACCCGCAATATCATCCGAGCATCACGATAAGTCACTTGCCGAAAACCAGACCCTGACAGATATTACGACTCCTGGTGGAACTATACGCGCAGTAATGCAACATGCCGAAGGTGACGCTCGCGGCCAGATCCTTATGCTGCACGGATGGGCAGGAAACCGCTGTGGGCCACACAACATTTTTAAGCACGCTTCCGAACAGTGGGTACAGCGGGGCTACAATTGCCTTCGCATAGACTTCCGTGGACGCGGGGACAGCTCCGGCGACAGTGATAAAGCCACTATCCAGACCATGGCAGATGATGCACAGTATGCACTCAAATGGCTGCAGGGCGAATCCCCTTCCTCCGGGCCGATCATCCTGGTCGCGATCTGCTCGGGTTGCAAGGTAGCCCTGACTCTCGCATCCCGCGAGCCATCAATAAAGCATCTCCTGCTGCTATCGGCCGAGGCCATGGGGCACTTGCGTGCCGGCGACACAAACCGTCGCAAGTCTATGGCGGCACTTGTCACCTACGCCCGCAAGCTGCTGCGTCCGGCCACATGGCATAAGATCATAACCGGCCGCGTACAAACTGACATGGTGCGTAAAGCCGTCGCCAGTCATGAAACACGCAGTCAGAGCGAGGCCGTTGTTGAAGACAAAACCCTTTCCCAACTGGCGGAGAGCTCATCACTCCGGGCACTTCTGATTTACGGCGGAAGCGACCCCGACACCACGCGTGCCCTTCCCGCATACACAAAATGGTTTAAGAAAAATAATTTCACCACCGAACAGCATATAATTGCAGACGCCAACCACAGCTACTATTCAATCAAATGGGAGCAGGAGCTACTCGATGTCGCCACCAACTGGATGACTACATCCTGCACCCGGGAAGAGCAGTGATCACGCATGAACAAAATTCGCGTCTTATGCATTAACCATGTCTCACGCATTGGCGGCGCTGAGCGCAGCCTGCTCGACCTTCTGCCCGCCCTCCGGGAGGAGGGGATATGCCCGACTATGGCCGCCCCCGAGGGGGAACTGCTTGAGCAGATGCGGGAGCTTAACATCCCCACCCACCCACTGCATTTCGGGCGCCTTCACCGTTCAAACAATCCTGTAAAGATCATCAAAACGCTGAGCTGCTTTAACAATGTTCGCAAAGAGATACGTAAAGCTGTAATACAGCACTCCCCGCACCTGCTTCACTCAGCCAGCATTACAGCAGCACTGCCAACGGCATGGGCCGCGCGCAATTGCAAACTGCCTTCGCTATGGCACTGCCGGGACCTGCGTCTACCCGGGCCACTAATGCACATTCTCGCGCATACAAACAGCCATGCTGTTGCAATCTCAGAAGCAGTTGCCTACACCCTCAAAAAGCACGGAATAAAAGAATGCCACACTATTTTAAACGCGATTAACACCATCCCCTTCTCCGCTCCGCAGCCAGAACGCACAAAGCTTCGCCGCAGTTTCAACCTGCCGACAACCGGTCCGCTCCTGATTACCGTCGCCCACATGGCACCATGGAAACAGCACGAACTGACTCTATACGCGGCAGCAGAGATTCTGCCGGCCTACCCCGATCTGCATATTGCCTTCGCCGGCGGAGACCTTTTCAACGAGCATCCCGATTATATCTCAGGGCTCAAAGATCTGGCGCAACGACTTCAGCTCAGCGATCACTGCA
>CAZAKU010000257.1:0-4132 GCA_964485765.1 uncultured Lentisphaerales bacterium | reverse complement strand
GTATCCGGGCTACTATAAACAGAGCCGCCGCATACAACGTAGCCAGCGAGACACACTCCCCTGCCCCATTTTTATAACCCGGTTTAAACCGAAAAGCATCCATAGCCTCTACAGTTTCAGTTTTCCAGTACGGGATGATATTTGTTGTATATTTATCGAGACCGAAGTGAGAGCGTATATCGATGTCGAAGTAGTACTTGTCGCCCTCATAACCGAAGAGTGCATTGCTCTGCGCCAGTGTTTCGGCAGAGATGAAATCTGAGAATCTTTCGACCTCCGACTCCCGCGTTGTCAGCCCCCATGTATCCAAATCCAGGTTGAACACATAGTGGTCCATAATATACTGTTTCACGCGTGTAATGCGGCGATACGGTTTCATGCGCTCAAGGCCGTCGAACCACGGATCGTCGCGCCACGCCCAGATACGCGGAGACATAATATTAGCAAGCACCAGACCGTATATCAGCTCAGGAAATATAAACATCTCCATATCCGAAAGAGTTACCGCCGATGATCGCTTCTGGATTTCCATTTTATCCGACATATCACATCTCCAAAAAAAACAAAGTTCAACAACCGTGAGGAATGATAGCAGGAATCTCGGAAACCGTCATCACTCATCGACAACGATTTCGGCGGCATTCAACGCTGCAGCATTCTCCCGCTCAATAGCAGCTATCTTTTCAGGATCGGAATGTGCGCCCCAGTCGCATTGACGGGCAACGCCCATCATAATATGGACATCATCATCTGTAATAGCACCACGCGAAAGGGAACGGCGAACACCATGCATCATATGATCGGCTTTTTCAGGCTTCATGAAACCCACAGTTAACAGCAGATCGCGCCACATCTCAAACATCCGTTCGCGAATACCGGCAGATGCGAGAGATGATTTTTCTTCAACTGGGTCAAAGCAGTCCAAAACGCCAAACAACTCATAACAGCAAACCATAACTGCCTGGGAGAGATTGAGCGAGCTGTAGGTTGTTGTCGTAGGGATCTGCATAAGATGGGTGCATAATGCGATCTCTTCGTTAAGCAGCCCCTTATCCTCACGCCCGAAAACAAGCGCTACGTGCCCCTCCTGCGCAAGCCCCACCAGTTGCGGAGCCCACTCGCGCGGAGTTTGTGCATGCTGACGGTAAAGCCCGCGGCGGGCAGTTGTCCCGGCTACCGCAATACAGTCGCCAACAGCTTCCGCCAAAGTCTCCACCTCACGGCGCGCATCTAGGATATCGCCGGCATGGCAGGCCATCTTGCGTGCCTCCCGCATATCCAGATTCTTAGGCGCAACCAGCACAAGGTCGGTAACCCCCATATTCGCCATTGCACGACATGAAGAACCAACGTTCCCTCCGTAAAGAGGGCCTACCAAAACAATGCGAATTTTCGACAAATCCATCACTTACTCCGCCTCACTTTTACGTATATCCACCAGACGCATCTGTAACGACTCCTCGCCACGGAAAGAGTTTATTTCCAGTGCAAATGCAGCATCCAGCTTACCCGATGGCAACTCATGGCGCCCCATACCAAACCCAATAGCATCAACCGAAACAGAACCCACTTTAATAGTGAGTTTAAGATGCGACGCATCGCGCCCTACGCGACGGGGTGTTCCGACAACCTTAACACCGGCTGCTGCCCATATGGGAGCCGGATTCCCCTGCCCAATCGGCGAAAGCAGGTCGAGATCCTTTACAAGATCATGCGAAAGATCTTTCTCCTCAAGCCATGCATCGATTCTCACCTCCGGCCTCACATCACGCCCCTTGAGAGATTGCACGCAACACTGCTGGAAAGCATCTCTAAATGCCTCAAACTTCTCACGCCGGACGGTAATCCCTGCGGCCATTGCATGGCCGCCGAAACGCTCGAGATGCACGGAACATTTACGCAAGGCATCAACCAGACTAAACCCGGGGATGCTCCTTCCGGAGCCGCGGCCAAGCCCATCTTCGTCGAATGCCACAACCAGTGCCGGGTACAAATAGCGATCGCACAAACGCGACGCTACAACACCAATAGTACCAGCATGCCACCCATCCCCCGAAGCCACCTCGCAAAAATCTCGCCCGGACAGGAAGGATGTATCCAACTGCTCACAGGCCTGATCAAAGATATTTGCCTCTATACTGCGACGGCGTGTGTTGGCCTGATCCAATTCGACAGCCAGAGCGCGCGCATCACTCAGCGACCTTGCCCGCAGAAGGTTCAGTGCAGGATCTGCAGAACCAAGGCGACCTATAGCATTTAATCTCGGACCAACCGCGAAACCTATATGGGAGCAGTCGATACTGTTCACAATGCCTGCCTGACTTGCCAGAGCGGCCAATCCGCGATTGCGTCCCAGATTCAATCGCTTCAGTCCGGCTTTGACAAGGATTCGGTTCTCTCCCGTCAATGGAACAACATCGGCAACAGTCCCAACGGCAACTAGATCCAGCCAGCAACGCAAATCAAGCTCCACAGCGGCCTTACGGCCCTCCTCACGCCCCATTTTAACCATTGCGTGACACAGTTTAAAGGCCACACCAACACCGGCAAGAACAGCTGTATTATTACCATCCCTCTTGGGGTTAACTACGGCAACAGCATCGGGTAATTTAAGGTCTGGCTCATGATGGTCTGTTATGACCACATCCACCCCTGCCTTTTTCGCATGGGCAACAGCATCGACCGCCGTAACCCCGCAGTCAACCGTAACAATCAGATCAGGCTCAGTACTTTCCAGGCAACGGGCAACGGCTCTCTCACTCATCCCATAACCGTCGTTCAGCCTCTCAGGAATGAAGGTTTTCACCTTTCCGCCAAGGGTTTCAATAACATCTGCAAGCAGAGACGTCGCTGTCAGACCGTCGGCATCATAGTCACCAAATACGGTTATGGAAGAGTCCTCGTCGATGGCACGCCAGATACGCAAAACAGCAGCATGCATATCGCTAAGTATGAACGGATCCTCAAGCTCAACAAGGCGGGGTTTCACATACGCAGAGGCAACACCACCTGCAGTAATGCCCCGGTTTGCCATAGCTACAGCCACCGGAAAAGAAACGCCGTGGTCACGGCAAAGCGTGTCCACGGCGTCAAGATTCGCAGAAACCGTCCGCCACTGTGTCAGTGGAAACGGCATCTAATTATTTCCCTGTTGCAAATTTAGGTTTCTTGAAACGGTAGAACATGAGCACAACAGGTGTCGCCACGAAGATCGACGAATATGTACCCACTACGATACCTATCAGGAGAGCCAGAGAGAAATCGAAGATTGCCCCGCCACCGAAAATAACCAAAGAGCCAACAGCCAGAAGCGTTGTCAGTGACGTCAGAAGTGTCCTGCTAAGCGTCTGATTTATACTAAGGTTACAGATATCCAGGAAATTCATCTTCTTCTCCATTCTCAGATCTTCGCGAATACGGTCGAATACCACGATAGTATCATTTACCGAGTAACCGACTATGGTCAGCAGCGCCGCAATGATCGGAAGACTGATTTGGTTACCCATAACGGAATAGACACCAATGGTAAAGAGGACGTCATGCGCCAATGCAGCAATTGCACCGACCGCAAACCCGAACTCAAACCTGATGGAGATGTAGATAACTATCACGATCAGCGCGATGATGATAGCTCTCAATGCATCCCATTTCATCCCTTGACCAACCTGCGATGAAACGCGCTCTTCGCCCGTAACCTTCCAGTCATGTTCCGGCATTGCTTTCTGCAAAGCCTCTTCGATGATGGCCGATGCAGAAACCCTGGCCTCTTCAACCCCTGGCCCCATTGTGCGGAGTGCTTCTTTAATGACATCAGAAGTCTTTGATGCCATTTCAGCCTCATTGCTCCCCTTTGTAAATGTCATGACATCTGTTGCGCACTTAACCCGCAGGAACTCATCACCATCGGTCTCCTGCTGGTACTGTGGCATACATCCACTGACAAGAGAGGAATCCAGTGCTTTGCGTAAATCATCCATATCGGCACTGTCAGCTGTTTCATCAAAAGTAAGAACAACAGCGGTTCCACCAGTGAAATCAACAGCCATTACGCGACTCAGATCTTTTACTCCCCGGACCGTCAAAAGGGTACAGGTAACAACGATGACAAGCAGAGATATGGCCATCGCAATCT
>CAZAKU010000256.1:0-3769 GCA_964485765.1 uncultured Lentisphaerales bacterium | reverse complement strand
AGGTCTGCGTACGCAGCAGATCACCGTTATCAAGCCAGAATGTATCCGTTTCATCAAGCGAGGGATGATGCGGAGCTGTATTAAGTGCATCAAAATTATTAAAACGCGTCTCAATATCGGGGCCGTCAGCCACAGTAAAGCCGATCCGCGAGAAGATCCTCACGGCTTCCTCTATGACTCGTGTGATAGGATGCATCGATCCTGCCTGAGTCCACCTTCCCGGCAGACTGCAGTCAATTCCAACGCTCTGCGAGCTGCCTGCGCCGGAGAGATCGCTCTGACGCTGCTTAAACGCGGCCGACAGCTCCTGCTTCAAATCATTTGCGCCCTTGCCAATAGCTGCACGCATCTCAGGCGGAACGGTCTTAAGTGACTTCATCACCTCAACGACCTGCCCCTTACGACCAAGGTAACGAATCCGCACCTCCTCGAGGGCCTGCGTATCGGCAGCATCAGCCAATTCCTGCAGGGCACACTGCCTGAGCTTATCAATCTGTTGCACGTCCATAATTAATCTCCACAACTTTCAGAGGCCTTAAGGCACTCATATTTTATCTGAGACATCTAAACTTATGTACAAAAAAAAAGGCCACCCCGACGAGGGATGGCCTTAAAGTTCTTTATCTTCTCAGCTCTTTGCCGCCCTCGCATGATCAACGAGGCTGCTAAAACCTGATGGATCGTGAATCGCAATCTCTGAAAGCATTTTGCGGTTCAAACCGATCTGAGCCTTTGTGAGGCCCTCAACGAATCTACTATAGGTCATTCCGTTATCCCGTGAGGCGGCGGATATCCGCGCAATCCACAAACGGCGGTAATCGCGTTTACGCTGTTTACGGTGGACCGTGGCCATTACCATGGCGCGGTCTACGGCCTCTGTGGCCTGACGAAACAGCTTACTGCGTGAACCCCGGAAACCCTTTGCAAGCTCAAGACGGCGACGACGTCGACGGCGAGAAGCTGGTGCATTTGTTGCTCTTGGCATTATTTTTCTCCAAAAATCAGCTTTGTCTATTCAGACAATTACGATGCGAGCATTAACTTTACTCGTTTGGTCTCTGCTTTACCCAGCACGCCGCCTTTACGCAAATGACGTTTGCGTTTGCGCGATTTGCTCGAGAGTAAATGACGTCCACCAGCCTTGGAGTACTTGATTTTGCCCGTGGCTGTTACCCTAAACCGCTTAGCAGCGGACTTATTTGTCTTAATCTTTGGCATCCCTTACCGTCCTTAAACATGTTTGAATTCATGCGTGTCACCTATCTCAGGCGAGAGCAAACGAAGAGAGTATATAAACGAGATCGCTACGTCGAGTCCTTTTTTTTAAGAAATCAACGTAACACCGGAAAAACACTTTTCATTACTTTCCAGAACGTACACCCAGCATGCACATAACCTGCCGGCCTACCATCCTGGGAGCCATCTCCACCTGAGCCAGATCACCAGCTTCAGCGACAACCCGTTTAACCAATTCGAAACCAAGCTCACGATGTGCATTTTCACGGCCACGGAACATAAGAGAAATCTTGACCTTGTTCCCCTTTTCCAAAAAGCCGCGCAACTTGGCCATCTTGGTCTGGAAGTCATGTTCCTCAACATTAGCGTGGAACTTCACCTCTTTAACCGAGTTTTTATGCTGCGCCTTGCGGGCCTCTTTACGCTTCATGCTCTCTTCGTAGCGGAACTTGCCAAAATCCATAATCCGGCATACTGGTGGATCTGCGTTCGGAGACACCTCTACCAGGTCCTGCTTATGCTCTTCTGCCAACTTCATTGCATCCCGCGTAGTTATTATACCGGCCATATCTCCATTAGGGAGAATGCACCTTACGCGCGGAACGCGAATCTTGTGGTTTGTTCGAATGAAAGATCGAATGACGAACCTCCTGATTTATCGTTTATACAGCTCTACTCTATTTCAGTACGAATATTTTCGATGAAGGTCTCCAGAGGAACAGCCCCTGTATCACCCTCACCGCGCCGACGCACGGCAACCGAACCGGCCTCAGCTTCTCTCGCCCCGACAACCAACATTACAGGAACCCTCTCCGTCTGTGCACGGCGAACCTTGGCCCCTAACTTCTCGTTCTTCCCATCCAGCGAAACTCGCACGCCTATCTCACGCAACCTGCGCTCAACATCACGGCAGTAGTCAAGCTGCTGATCTGTCAATGGTAGCACCCGAACCTGCTCGGGCGCCAGCCATATCGGAAAGCTTCCGGCATAATGTTCAATTAATATACCAAAAAATCGCTCCAAACTTCCGAGTAATGCACGGTGAACCATATAAGGGCGGTGCTCTTTACCATCCTCTCCCACGTAGCTCAGCTCGAAACGCTCAGGCAGATTGAAATCAAACTGGATCGTACTGAGCTGCCATTCACGCCCGAGTGCATCTTTAATCTTAAGATCTATCTTGGGGCCGTAAAAGGCGCCACCACCCTCGTCAACGCCATACTCAATCCCCTCCTCTTTCAATGCAGCTTCAAGCGAAGAGGTCGCCTGACCCCACATAGCTTCGTCTCCGACCGATTTTTCGGGACGGGTTGAGAGATACGCGGTTACCTGGTCAAAACCAAAGCGATTCAGAATACGGAGGGCAAAGTTAAGCGTAAACCGGATCTCATCCTTGATCTGATCAGGTGTGCAGAAAATATGAGCATCGTCCTGGGTGAACCCGCGAACTCTCAAAAGACCATGCAATGCGCCGCTCTTTTCGAAACGGTATACTGTACCAAGCTCAGCCCAGCGTAACGGCAGATCACGGTAAGAGTGCATATCACTCTTATAAATCTGAATATGAAATGGGCAGTTCATAGGTTTTGCATAATAATCCTGCCCATCCACCTCCATCGGTGAATACATACCTTCACTGTAAAAATCAAGGTGACCGGATGTCTCCCAAAGATTAGCGCGACCAATATGTGGCGTATAAAGCAGTTCATAACCGGCTTTATAGTGCTCACGACGCCAGTAATCCTCTATAGCGGTCCGTATACGGGCTCCTTTAGGGAGCCAGTGCACCAGTCCGGGGCCCACTTCTTCACGCGTAGTGAAAAGCTTCAATTCACGCCCAAGCTTGCGATGATCACGCGCCTTGGCCTCTTCAATACGCTTGAGCAAAACCTTCAACTGTTTGGGGTTCTGCGCGGCAACAGCGTAGATGCGCTGCAGCATAGGATTCGTTTCATGCCCACGAAAATAGGAACCGGCGACAGAGGTGAGCTTGTAAGTACGAACCTTGCCGCTGCTCTCAAGATGCGGCCCGCGACACAGATCAACAAAGGTGCCACAGCGATAAAAGCTGATCGCTTCATCCGCAGGAATATCAGACAAACGGTCCAATTTGAAGCTCTGCCCCGACTCCTGCAAGAGTTTCTCTGCTTCGGCACGCGACAATTCAAAGCGCTCAAACGGGAGATCCTCGGCAACAATAGCAGCCATTTCACGCTCGATAGCTTCAAAATCATCAGCTGTGAGGCGATGAGACAGATCAAAATCGTAATAGAACCCGTCATCAGTCGCCGGACCGATATCGAGCTTCACATCTTCAAACAAACGGCAAACCGCAGCTGCCATAACGTGCGCCGTACTGTGACGTATAACATCTAATTCCACTTGAACCGCCTCTTATCTAGCTGGCTTTCAGCCACAAAACAGAGTGGCCGATAGCAAAGATAACTGAAATAAACCAAATACACGGGAGCCTAAATACTTTTTTTATGCGCTTCTGTCAAAGAAATAGAGGATTTACTTAAATAAACTTGCG
>CAZAKU010000255.1:0-11175 GCA_964485765.1 uncultured Lentisphaerales bacterium | reverse complement strand
TCGGGCTGACGACTTTCCCTGAACTCATCCTCAAAGAAATCCTCAAGTAATGCCACATCACTCAACCAGTGCACATAAGCACGCACGACATCACGTTCGGTTACATCTTTACGGTGCTCGAACTTCACCCGGTAACGATTTTCGTCGACCTCATTATAAAGGGGATCATCCTCGTCGATCTCCTTCTGATCGTACAGGTAGTATACGCGGAAGCCTCCCTGACCGAATACGTCGTCGTCCCACAAAAAATCCTGACCGACACCGAACCCGCGCTTCTGCCTGTAATCAAGGTGCGTCGCCGACCTGATTCCATTCTTAAAACGCCAGCTATATGTGCCCAGGAGCATCCCCCCGTGCCTCGACTCGTATCCCGGCTCAATTGTCAGCCCAAAATCACCATCGAGATCACGATACCAGTATGGGAAATAGAATATAGGAACCCGCCCAAAATAGAGCAAGTTCCCCCATGTTTTCACATACTCATCTGGGTCGACCTCCGCCTTGCGGGCTTTAACATGATAGTGCCAGCAAGAACCGGGGTGATCGCGATCACATGTAGTCAGACGCAATTCCTGCAAGGTGAAGAGCCCATCCTGCTTCGTGCCTTTGCCGGCATCTACAATAACCGGACCGAATTTCAGGTCGAAATCATCTGCCTCAATCTTTTTGGTTTTGAAGTTGTACTTAAGGTTTTTAAAATCAGCGCGGCTCCCCTCGCGAATCAGCTGCACGTTGCCCGTTGCTTCCGTTTCACCAGTATTGATATTCAGGCGGACTGTATCGGCACGCAGCTCCTGCTTGCCGTACGTGATTACAACCCCGCCCTCGGCGATACACCAGCCGCTCGTCTTATCCATCTTCATGCTGGGGGCGTCTATATTGTAAGGCAAGCCCTCCTCTAAGGTGGGCACAAGGTCCTTTATAGCATCTTCGGCCACAACAGAGGGGGCGAGCCCTGACAATAGAGCTGTGACACAAAACAAGAAGATTAACGAGCGCTGTTTTATCATTTTTTAACTCCAGCCATCAAACGTACAATAAGGCAATCCCAGCAACGAGCAGCATTAAACACCATTTTCGTCGTTAACGGAATAAAGAACCTTACCATTATCTGAATCCACTATACTGAATGACTCCACATGACGCGATGCATCCGACTTAAACGACATTGAACCGTGGAACTCCTCCTGCAGCTCCATAAGGAACTTCTCATCCTCTTTGCGTAACCTGTCAAGCACGGTCGGGTGCACTACGATCTGCAAGTGCGGCTCATCACTTCGCTGCTGCATTCTGCGCATGACGGCACTGATCTGGCGCTGCAGATCAACGCTCAGAGCCAGAGGAGATTTAACCGAACCATGACCATTACAATAGGGGCAATCCATGAACATCTGCGAATGTATACTCTCTTCGACACGCTGACGGGTCATCTCCATCAGGCCCAGCTCCGAAATAGGCAGTACATTTGTACGCGCTTTATCGCGCTTAAGCTCCGCACGCATCTCACGGTAAACCATATTCTGATTCTTACGGGCCTTCATATCGATCAGATCAATCACAACAAGACCACCCACATTACGCAAGCGCAACTGCCGGGCCACCTCCTGCACAGCCTCGATATTAACCTCCAGGATCGCATCTTCCTGCGAACCCTTCCCTTTATGCCTGCCGGTATTCACATCGACGGCAATCATCGCTTCGGTCTCATCGAAGACAAGACATCCACCACCAGAAAGCATAACCTTACGCCTGAAGGCTTCAGCGAGCTGACGACTGACGCCAAGATGGTCGAAGATCGGCAGCGAGCCATCGTAATGTGTCACCAGCGCGCGGGCCCTGCGCGAGATACGTGATGCCACTTCTCGAATACGTTCAAAACCTTCCTGCGAATCAACCACGATTCTGTCGACGTCTTCTGTCAGCCAGTCACGAACAACACGCTCTATAAGGTCTGGTTCCTGATACACACAGCAGGGAGCTTTATCTTCACAGATCCCGCGCTGCAGATCCTCCCAGATCGATATCAACCCGCGCAGATCTCGTGCAAAGCTGCTCTTGCGGGCGCCCATGGCCGCGGTTCGCACAATAAGGCCTATGTCGCGGGGAGAGGGAAGCCTGTCCAGAACCTTCTTAAGCCGGAGTCGCTCCTCTGAATCGCCAATCTTGCGTGAAACACCCTTAAGCTTTGATCCCGGCATCATTACCAGATAGCGGCCCGGAATGCTCAGACTTGCCGTGACACGCGGGCCCTTGGTCCCGATAGGCCCCTTGGTAACCTGAACTACTATCTCTGATCCGGGAGGGAACTGTTTGGCAATCTGCTCATTGGTGTAGCGTTTGCGTCTTCCACTGTTCTTGCGGCCGCCACGCTTGCCTCTGGAGTTACCCCCCTCCTCCTTTTCGAGGCGCATATCGTCGTCAGGCTGCATATCCCAATAATGCAGAAAAGCATTCTTGCTCATCCCTATATCTACAAAAGCGGCCTGTAGGTCGTGCTCAAGGTTCTGAATACGTCCCTTGTAAATACAACCAACTAATCGCTCGCGTGAGGGGTGCTCTACCTGGAATTCTTCAACCCTTCCATTCTCAATAACCGCCACACGCGTCTCGAGATTCTCTACATTAATAGCGATCTCTCGATTAACACTCTTCTTTTTTAACCAACCAAACATCATTCAACTCCTGCCTTCGTTATGCTAAAGGCTATTCCTGATACCCTCGATCGCGCTTGCGGCCGTAAATCGACACGCTCTGCACAATACCCAGAGCAGCCATGATAGTAATAGTAAACGAGCCACCGTAACTCAGAAGAGGTAACGGCAGGCCGGTTATCGGCATCAATCCGATTGTCATGGCAACGTTAATAAACACATGAAAGAAAACCATGGTCACCACACCAACACAAACCAAGCGCCCCATACGGTCGCGTGATTGTATTGCAGTAACCATCCCCGAATAAACCAATACCCCAAAAAGGAGCAGCACAAAAACCGCACCTACAAATCCCTTCTCCTCTGCTATAACACAATAAATAAAATCCGTAGGGGCAACAGAGTACGGCAGAAAACCAAGAACATTTGTTGTTCCTCTGCAATATCCCTTCCCTAAAAACCCGCCTGAACCAACAGCAATCATACTCTGACGCTTATTATATCCTTTACCTAAAGGATCAAGGTCAGGGACCAAAAAGACCTTAACTCTATCGCTCTGATACTCATTCAACATGGTCAGAGCGGCAACCTTCCTCTGCGTATCCCTGTCGGCCCCCATTTTAGCAGGCAGGTAATGTGCGAGAATAACGAAAGCAACCACCACTATAGCTGTCACAGCAAACACGGCCATCGTGCGCGGCGCCACGCCGGCAACGAAGAGCACAGCAGCAAAGGTCGGCACAAAAACCATAGCTGTCCCCAGGTCAGGCTGTAACCAAATAAGCAGAATCGGTATCAACATAAGACCGATGTTCGAAAATAATGACCCCAGCGAAGCATAGTTGTCATTGCCGCGTCCCAGGCGCCAGCTCAACAGCAGAATCGACGAAAGTTTCGCAAACTCAGAGGGCTGTACAGTTACAAAACCCAGATCAAACCAGCGCCGGGCACCGGAGAAAACAGACCCGGTAAAAAAGAGAACTACCAGCAGGACGCAACTGATGCCAAAGAGCCACCATGAAAATTCACACAGGCGCCGGTAGTCGACCACCGCGAAAAATGCGAAAGCAATCAACCCGATAGCCGACCATAGAGCCTGTCTGCTATAGAGAGGCTTGGGCGCTATATCGGCACTGATGAAACAGGCACTGTATATGAAGAAAACGCCAACCAGCAGCAGTGCCAGCATTGAAAAGAACATAGGGGTATTCAGGCGCCAGTTACGTTTCAACCACTTCTGTGTGTTACTGATCATACGCCTGCGCCTCCACCCCGAATTCCTTCGAGCTGAAAGATGGTCTCCATGACACGTTTAATGCGAAAACCTACGGTGCCTCCCCCGCCCTGCCCATCCTCAATAATCATAGCAACGGCATAACGCGGGTTATCGAAGGGTGCAAAAACAATCATCCATGCGTGCTTCTTCCATACTCCGTCCTCTTTATACTGCGCCGTACCGGTCTTGCCGCCCATATCGACACCAAAGATTCTGGCACTGCGTCCTGTACCTGTAGACGATTGAATGACATCGCGCATACCTCCGCGGACCACCTCAACCGTCTGATCATAGAGATTCATGTTTTTCACAAGAGAACCGGCCCTGCCCGGATCCAGAATCAAGCGGGGGCGATACACTTTGCCACCGTTCGCAATAGCAGCGGCCATGACGGCCATCTGGAGCGGAGTCGCCAGAAGAAATCCCTGGCCGATAGAGATATTACATGTGTCACCGGGATACCACCCTTTCTTCTCTTTGCGTTTCTTCCACTCCCGCGTAGGAAGCAGTCCTGAAGACTCTCCCCCGAGGTCGATTCCGCATCTGCGGCCCAGCCCGAAGGCACTGGCCATATGGTAAATTTTGTCATATTTGCAGGCCAACCCCAACTGGCAGTAGTAAGAGTTGCAGCTTTGCTCAAGAGACTTACGCATAGCAATCAAACCATGCCCGATTGACCTCCAGCACCTTATCTTTGCCTTTCCCAGCATGAAGTATCCCGGGCAATTATAGACATCCGCAGGTGTTACAACTCTATTCTGCAATGCTGTTATGGCAACCACCGGCTTAAATATACTTCCGGGCGGATAAGTTGCCGATATACATCGATTTATCAGTGGGTAATCAGGGTTACCCGAAAGGCGGCTCCAGTCGGCGCTGTTTATCCTGGGAGTAAACATGTTCAGGTCATACGTAGGAGAACTGGCCATGGCAAGCACCTCGCCATTGCGCGGATCGATAACAACACCCGCCCCCCTGCGGCCACCAAGGACCTCCTCAACAACCTTCTGAATATCGACATCTATTGTCAGGCGTACGTCGTTCCCTGCAACAGGCTTCTTGCCGATCTCCTCCTTGTGTTTGAAGCCGAATGCATCAACCCGGATCAATGCCCCGCCCGGAACGCCGGTTAGCTCATCTTCAAAGCGTTTCTCTATACCGGAGCGCCCCACCTGCTCTGTCAGAAAGAAGTCAAACGGCCTATCCTCAAGCTTATCATCAAACTGACGAGCCCGTCCGACGTAACCCAGAACATGGGCAGCCGTCTGACCATGTGGATAATAGCGACTGGGGTGCACCTCAATATCAACCCCCGGAATCGGCTCGGGAAATGCCATAAGTCGTGCTACCACAGACTCGGAAACACCATGCCATGCAATGAGCGAGAGCGGACGCCTGCGCTCAACATGCTTTTTTATCTCCTCCAGGGTAACGGTTCTTGCAAGCCCCAGAAGCGAAGAGAGCCTATCAATCAATTTATCAAGAGCGTCAACAGAATCGAAACGCTTCCCGGGAATGCGCAGCTCCTCTACATAAACAGCGATACAATAGCTCGGCTTGTTATCGCAAAGCACAACTCCGTTGCGATCATACACACGCCCGCGCGGCCCCGGCAGCCTTACCCGCCGGATACTCTGACGCTCCAGCCTCGAAGAATGCTCTGCCACCTGCATAACCTGCAGGCGATACAGGGCCACAACCAGAACAAGTAACGCAAAGGCCATTAATCCCACCAATATACGAACACGTGCCCTCTCGGCGTTAAGCTGCCCATTCGAAGTCATCGACGTCCTCCTTAGGGTCAACACTGCCGGCGAACATCTCTACTCTTCGTGCCAGTGGAAAAACAATAATACAGGAAACAGCCCCGAACAGCGCTGTTCCAATAATATGCAGGAAAGCCTTACCGATGCTTACCGCGATCATATTACTGGACCTGAGCAGAATGTACTGCAGAAGCGACATAGCCAAACCGCCAAGAAAACCGAAAAACAGAGCTGTAAGGAACGTTTCCGGAACAAGCGCCTTCTGAAATCGAGCAACCACGAAGGTAACAGTCAGAAACATTACACAGGAGAGCCCCAGCGGCATCCCCACCGACAGAGTATCCTGCAGCAATCCGCAGATGAATGCGGCAATAAGAGCAACAATCAACGATCGATGCAGCATGTAGTAAAAAGACACTGCCATAAGAACCGGCCACTTGGCCCCGCCCAATATCTCAACAGGGAGAACACCAACCTGAACAAACACCGCCACCAGGCAGAGCATAGTCATGACGATAGCATTCATTCAACTACCTCAAGTAACACAAAGACATACGAGAGCGATGCCAGATCTGCAACGGGTACGACCTTTGCCTCAAGATACAATCCCGACTCCACCTGAGTCACATCTGAAGCTATCCCTACCGACAGACCGCGGGGATAAACGCCACCCAGACCGGAGGTAACAACCTTCGCATCAACGGGGATGATCGCCTCGTTGTTGATATATGTCATTCTGAGCGGATCCAGTGCAAAAAGCATCTCAAGGCGCGTTCGGCCGGCAGGCCGGGCTCCGGAGCCCTGGACAATGCCGCGTACTCCCCGCGCCAGGTCACCGGAGAAATCGAACTCACATGCGACCCTGCTTTTGGGATCAGAGATCAGAAGAACATCGCATGTTCGGGCCGACACCTTAGAAATCCGCCCAACCAGCCCCTCTGATGTAACCACAGGCTGATTCAACGCGATCTTATGGTCAGTCCCGCGGTTAAGGCGGATACTCTCCCACCAACCGCTGCTGCCTCCCCGTGAAATAACCCCGCAGCAGACCATATTACTGCTGTAAGAATTGCGGAAGTCCAACTGCTGCCGCAACCACACATTCTCACGCTTAAGGTTGGACAGTTCACGGTTGCGGTAATTAAGACTGGCAATCTCCGTCTCAAGCTCGTGGATTCTTTCGAGTGCAGTCGCCGCACGAAAAAGCAGAGAGCCCCTTTCAATAAGGTGCACCCGCAAAAGAAGAGCAAAGCTCTGATAAGGCAGAATTGTGTCACATGCAACACCGCGCAAACGCAAAGCGGCCGGCAATGGAAGACACAATACAACCACTGTCAGCAAAAGAATCGCGCAGATCCATCCCTTTATTCGTCTCACTACCGTTCCTCGTCCCCGTTCTTCGGGGACGCACGGACGAGATACTTACTCTGCAGGAAAGCTATTAACCACCACGTTTTGCAGCCGATTTCAGGAAATTAAGCTCATTCAGCACAATTCCAGTTCCCTCAGCCACAGCACTCAGTGGGTCATCTGCCAAATGCACAGGCAACCCGGTCTGTTCGGCGATCAGCTTATCCAACCCTGAAAGTAAAGAACCACCGCCGGCCAGAATCATTCCGCGATCTACCAGATCCGACGAAAGTTCAGGGGGGCATTTCTCAAGGGTTATTCGTATCGCATCAATTATCGACGATACCGGCTCCTGCAAAGCTTCTCTTATCTCTTCAGAGGTAATCACAAGGGTCTTCGGTAGCCCTGCTACCAGGTCGCGACCCTTAACATCCATAGTTCGCTCTTCCGCCTTCGGATAGGCTGAACCCATGGTTATTTTAATTTCCTCTGCCGTGCGCTCACCAATCATCAAATTGTAAACACGACGCATATACTGCACAATCACTTCGTCCATCTCGTCGCCTCCGACGCGAACGCTCCGTGCATACACAATTCCAGCCAGTGAAATCAACGCGACCTCCGTTGTTCCACCACCAATATCAACAATCATGTTGCCGGCCGGTTCCTGAACCGGCAACCCTACTCCGATAGCGGCAGCCATCGGCTCTTCAATTAAAAACACATGACGTGCTCCCGCGTGCATCGCGGAATCTTTTACAGCACGTTTCTCCACTTCCGTAATGTCACTGGGGACAGCAATAATAACCCGCGGGCTAACCAGCTTACGCCGATTATGTACCTTGCGGATAAAGTAACGGATCATCTTCTCCGTAATCTCGAAATCAGCAATCACACCCGACTTCATCGGCCTGATAGCTACAATATTACCGGGGGTGCGTCCCAACATCCGCTTGGCGTCTTCACCAACAGCAAGAACGCGCTTACTCCCCGCCGATACAGCAACAACGGAAGGTTCACGCAGCACAATGCCACGATCCTTCACGTACACAAGCGTGTTGGCCGTACCAAGATCAATTCCTATATCATTCGAAAATAAGCCAGCAAAACGGGTCCACATTTGACTCTCTCTAGATCACTCTGTTAAAAAAAATACGTTCCGATGACAGAACCTATGATATTGGGGGACTCCAGTCAAGCTTACTCACCTCCATATATACCTTTTTTTGAGCTGTTTAGAGATAAACAGAGAATAACCCGACCCGTGAAAGAGGAATCCGAATTTCATACCTGAATGCACGAACCCTTATCACAACCTATGCCACGCAGCATCTATTCAGACGCTCTAATCCCGCGCCCTGCGCACCAACGCATCCGCAAGTCGATGCCCGACCTCACGATACTGCTTTCGAGTCATCAGAGTAGTGCCGCATAGAGTATATGGCACTTCGACAGACAAAGCGGCACAGTCGAACTTATCATGGACGTAGCGGCATAGATCACTGGCTCTGCCGGATGCAGGCAGTGTGCGAATACGCGCAAACTCCTCCGCAGCATATTCTGCACTCAAGGCATCGGCCAGGAAGTTACTCCATGCCCGCATTCCCTTCTGTTCATTGCCATCATCATCAACAGAGATCGCGGTAAACATATCCTCGGCACCGAGGGCATGTAAATCCAGCACACAGAAGGGACGCGTTCGCTTAGACCAACGCGCGAGGTCGCTCTGAATCACACGCGTCTCGTGCCTACCGGGCACATCCCCCCAGGCCTGATTCAGGTCCACAGGAAAGCCACCTTTGCCGTGATCACCAGCAGCAATTCCATCGGTATCCGCAAAGGGGATCACCCATATGGCAAAGGGATTCTTCTTCATACGGGCAAACCGATCCAGCATCCCATCCAGAACCCACGAGCCCGGTGTTTCACCGGAATGCTGGCGTGCAACCAAATATACACCTTTTGGAGGTGAGTTCTTATTACCATAGTCATTTGCGAGCCGCAATAGAGGGCGCCCGGCCTGCGAGACACCGATCACATCCTCTTTCCAACCCCCGCGGCACTTTTTCAGTGTGCCAACCAGATCGTCCCGGCCGTAGGGATAGCAAAGAGCCACAATCGTTTCATTCGCCGGATACGGAATCCGCCAGGAAACCAACAGTTGCCCATCCTCACGATACTCCGCCGTTGAACCGCTGCAGCGACACCAGGGCTGCCCCTCCGGCCGGTACACCGGGCGCAGGGCAACGGGATCACACCCGCCCTGAAGCGTCTCCGCATAGCGCATGACGATTTCGAGCCGTGGCGGATGAGGCTTGTCCGCCTCCGTTTCAGCCAACCGGAAGCAGAACCACAGCGCATCTGCCCCGCCTCTGGGTTCCGGCGAGAATTCAACTCTCGCTACCTCTCCGTCACCCTCGGCATCAACCAGGATACGGCGGCCATTACCATGCGTAATTCGCGTATGAAATTGCAAACTCATGCCCCTAGAGTCTCATAAACAGGGCATCGTATTCAAGAACGGAAGAGGCCTACACCGTTTCCATAAAACTCACCCTCTCTCATGCTGATTTGCAGGGCTGCTTTTCCGCCCCCACATCCAAATCGAGATCACTATCGGGATCGGGAATTGGATGAGAGTTTTGCCGCAAAAAGGCGCAAAAGGCGCAAAACAGATAGTTGTGTTATCACGGACTTTACACGGACCGACACGGACGGGGATGGATTGTTGGCTCCGTAGAATAGAATGAAAAGGATCGTGCGGGTCCGGGTTGCGGCTATGTGGCACACAGCGGCTCTAATATTTGTGATCCTTGTGCTCTTAGGGAAGGGGCTCGCGGATACGCTCAAGGTTTGTGGACAATGACTCTCAGTCTTGCTATCTACCTCCGCCAACACCGTTGCCTGAGTGCCGTGGTCAACTCGTGCATTCTTCTGTGGGACGCCAGTTACCTCCCTTTTGCGAATTCTGCGCCTCTTTGCGGCCATAAGTCTTCTCTGCGGTCTCTGTGGCTTCTCCATGAACTCTAAATCGCTATCGGAATCGGGATCGAAATCGAACCATATGGGCAAGGTGGGCCGGCTAAGTGTGGGGACGAAGTGTAACCGACTAAGAGATCACAACGAGGACACTGAGGCCACAGAGGCAGAGATGAGGCCGTTGGGGGGAGGAGGGCATTAGTTAAGAGTTCTAGCCACAAGAAGGCACAAAATGCGCAAAAGTGTTTTTGATACGGACTTTACACGGACACACGGACAGACACGGACAGGGATGGGTTGCGAAGCCACGTTTGCCGCAGGGCGGCATCACGTGTGCGTGGGCTCCGTGAATGGAGGAGAAAGATGGTGCGGGTCTGGGAGCGGCTATTAGTGGTGTGGTTGCAGCTATATGGCACACAGGTGCTCTCATTTTTGTGCTCTTTTCAATCTTACTCTCTCCTCCCCAACACCGTTGCCTGAGTGCCGTGGTCAGCTCTTGCATTCTTCTGCTGAGGAGGGCTGAACTGTTTTTTGCTTGCTGAATAAAGCGAAGGCTGATTCAATGGCGACCGTGGCAAGGTCTTAATTACGGAGTAGGTCGATGATGACGCTACCGGCATCGCGACAAAAAAGGAGAACCCGATGAAGCAGAACAAAGCATCCCTGCGTAAAGCAAGAGCATGGGCCACAGTAGGCGGAGTGCTCGCCGCTGGTGCCGTAGTAACGTGTGTGGCGCCACAGAAGGCGCAGGCGCAGGAAAAGACTGCGAAACCGAACATCCTCGTTATTTGGGGTGATGACATCGGCACATGGAACATTAGCCACAACAACCGTGGCATGATGGGATACCAGACACCAAACATCGACCGAGTTGCCCGTGAAGGTCTGGCCTTTACAGACTACTACGCGCAGCAAAGCTGCACGGCGGGTCGCGCAGCGTTTATCAGCGGTTCAGTTCCTGTCCGCTCAGGCATGACAAAAGTTGGACTGCCCGGCGCGAAACAAGGCTGGCAAATGACAGACTGCACCATGGCATCGGTTCTCAAAGAGCAGGGCTACGCCACTGGCCAGTTCGGCAAGAACCACCAGGGAGACCGCGACGAACATCTGCCGACAATGCACGGCTTCGATGAATTCATAGGTAGCCTCTACC
>CAZAKU010000254.1:0-13082 GCA_964485765.1 uncultured Lentisphaerales bacterium | reverse complement strand
CCATAAGGCTTGCAAACGTTTTCGATACCTCGTCTGCCGTCGTCTGGCTGATGTAAAACATTCCATTGTTTACCTGCGGCATCCCCTTGAAAGCAGCTATATACTCGGGCGAGTTCTCAAGCCTCGGGCTATTCCCGGAAGAGGCCCGTAATGCCTCACGAATAACAGTTTCATTCAAACCTATAAGAAGGAAACCATTGCAGACTGCATACGTCGGCTGTACCGGAATCGGCGACTGCACCGGTATATTCATGCTTTTCAGCACAATCTCGCCTTCGCGTCCCTCGACCAAAGGAGCGCCGCTCTCGACCAGAGTTTTCTGCAGTAAATCGGGGATCACGCTCCCCGAAAGCTTAATTCCAACGAGCACTCCCGGGCGGGGGAGATCAAGTTGCAAGCCCGCCTCAAGCGGCAGCATCACTCTGGAATCGACATCCAGCGTAACCGCCACGAAGAACTCATCGCCCAGACCATTAAAAAGCGCCTCTATGCTGGTGCCCGTCTGCTGCTGAAACATGCCGGTGCCCCTCTTAAACTCCTCCATAACCGTCGGAGGGAAAAATTCAACAAGCACTTCATTCAACACATTCCAGGCCTGAACCGGCTCAGAGACTATCACCCGGGCGATATGTGTTTTCTCCCCGAGAAAATCCATAGCGCCACTACGGCGCGGCTCACCGCCGGAAACCAGTGACCAGAGCGGAGTGCTGGCGGCCTCAGGTGTGCGGGCGATAAAGAGACGCGAAGAATAGAGTCCATCTACACGGGGAACCGAGCTCAGCCCTACTCCCTGACACGCAAATAAGCCCTGCTTCTCTAGAAACCCGGGAAGCTTCTCCAGTATAGGCGCTATTGAGTTGTCACCACCGAGGGATGACAACTCGGTTAACAACTCCGATAGCCCTGTAACTGCCTCCTCAACAACACCCTCAACATTGGCAACAACCAACAGATCGCCGCCGGGCTCCAGCTGCTTGAAGATCTGCTCATATACCACCTTCCTGCTATCCACTCTGGCTACGGGGTCCACCCCTGCGTTATCTCTCGAAAAGCTGAATATACCCAGCGAAAAAGCGACTACAATAATACCCAAATAACTGAATCCTGCACTCATCATGATCTCCTTTTGTATTCCTTAATCAAACAGTACCATCAAACCGCTCACACGTTACCAGCTGTGCAGCTATTAATCAACTGAGAACAATATTTCAGCTCAACCCGTAATGCCGCAGGAGCGGCTCCACCGTAGGTTTACGACCGCGGAACTGCTCGAACACCTCCATCGGATGTGTCCCGCCGCCAAGCGAGAGTACCGTGTCACGGAAATGCCTGCCGATCGAAGCCATCGCCGACTCATTCTCGAGGCCTGCCTCCTCAAAGGTGGCAAAGGCATCGGCCGAGAGCACTTCAGCCCATTTATAACTGTAATATCCGGCGGCATACCCGCCGGCAAAGATATGCGAAAACCCGCATAAGAACTGATCCTCGGGAATAGACGGAACAACCGTATAATCCTTCTCTATACGAGCCTTTGCAGCATCAATTGTGTCGACATCACAATCCTCCAGCCGGGCATGGAGCTCCATATCGAGCACACTGAAGAAGAGCTGCCGCAACACACCTGAACCGGCACGATAGGTTCGTGATGCTATAATCTTTTCGAAGAGCGTTTCGGGCAACTGTTCACCAGTTTCAATATGACAGCTAAGCCCCATAAGTGTCGCGTGATCGTAACACCAGTTCTCCATAAACTGGCTCGGAAGCTCAACGGCATCCCACTCAACATTGCCAACACCCGATGCGGGTGCATCCTCTACGGTAGAGAGCATATGCTGCAATCCGTGGCCGAATTCGTGAAACAGCGTCTCCACCTCGCGGAAAGTCATCAGGGATGGGGCGTCGCCGACAGGGGGCGATTGATTACAAATCAGGTAAACTACGGGAAGCTGAAGCGTTCCATCGGGGGCGCGATCACGTGAGCAGAGCGAATTCATCCAGGCCCCTCCCCGTTTGGTTTCGGGACGGGAATAGGGATCGAGGTAGAATGAAGCCATGGCGGAGCCATCCTCACCGGATACACGGTAAAAACGAACATCGGGGTGCCATACAGGAACGTCACCGGTGCACTCCTTTACCTTTATACCGAACAGGCGTTCACTCAATTCAAACAGCCCGGATAATACCTGCGGGAACTGAAAATACTGCCTTAGCTCCTCTTCACTAAAATCATACTTTGCGAGGCGCTGCTTCTCGGACCAGAACCCTATGTCCCAATTGAGAAGTTCCCCCTCTTCCCAACCCGATTCAGCGGCAAAGGCCAGAAGTTCCTCATGCTCACGGCAGGCACAATTATACGATGCATCACGCAGACGCTGCATCATGGCATCAACGGCGCCTACGTTTTCCGCCATCTTAGAGGCCAGACTTACATCGGCAGGGGTGTCATACCCCAGCAGGGCCGCCTTTTCACAACGCAGCTCAAGAATACGTGACAGGACGGGACGGTTGTCCAGTTCACCCCCCGATGCCCTGGTTACCTGTGCCCTATACAGTTTTTCGCGCAAATCACGACGTTCACTGTATTTCAGGAAGGGGATCAGCATCGGCGCATCGAGGGTAACCCTCCATGGTCCTTTTTCACGGGAAGCACCCTCTTCGCCAGCCATTGCCGCGGCCTGTGCAGCCGCATCCATAAAACTCTCCGGCATCCCCGCAACATCTTCAGGCTCGCGCAAGGTAAGAGAAAAGGCCTTTGTAGCATCTAAAACATTATTGCTGAAGCAGGTGCCTTTCTGCGACGACTCCTGCTGAATCTCATTAAAACGAGCACACTCCTCCGTCGGCAGCCCCACACCGGCCATCTCTGCGCTTTGTAATTTCTTTGCCACGATACGCTGCCGTGGCCCTTCGAGGCTTTTGTAAACCTCGGCGGAATTCATGACCTTCAACTTATCATAAATCTCCCTGCTCTGCCCCACCCTCAGGCCGAACTTAACGACATCAGGCTGCAGGGCATCATGTGCTTCACGCCAGGCATCAGTGTTCATTACACTCATGTAATGGCTGACAAGCCCCCAGCCCAGCCATAAAGGTTTCGTCTCGCGATAAAGGGGGTCGCAAAGTCCGTCCCAGCTAGCGTCCGCCTCCTGCTCAATTCTTGAAACGACCGCCTCGGCCTCGGAAAGCATGGCCCTAATCGCCGGCTCTGCATGCTCCGGGAGAATGCTGTCGAACCGTGGTGCCGTTGTATCCACGTGATAAAGAGGGTTGTCAGACAAATTCATTTTTGCTTTCCTTTTTCAATATTCATCATACCGTGATCTTCTACATTGCGAATCGCAATCGGATAACCACAAAACCGTATCGTATTCAAACAGAAACACGGCCATTATTGAAGCTACTATTCCTTATATTTGCACAATAATGGGAACCCATGTAATACTTAACGACCTGTGGCCTAAGAAACAGAAGATGATCAGCCTACATCAAGAAATCAGGGAAGAGGGGCCAAAATGGCCATCCATCACCGGAGGCAAATAACCGCCCCTGAAACTACCCAATGACCAGCCAAAACTTCGAAAAGTGGAATGTTATCTACATCGCCCCCCGTGTCGCCATGCACTCCGGCAAAGCGGGAGGTTATACATTCATTTATTTATCACACAGCGCAGTATATACCGCGTCTGCTATTACCATATGGCCCGTTGGATTCGGGTGAACCGGCTCCGGGCAAAGTGTGTCCGGCTTGTAGCTCTTAAGTAATCGCTTAAACAGGTCATGCGTTTTTATATGACGGGTTTCGTACTTTTTACTCAGGGAGTTAACAACCTTCAGATACTCAGGCAGAAGCTTCAGTACAGCAGCCCGCGTCGATGTCGGCGCATCATCTGTACTGATATAGAAAGGGTCGATTAGAAGAATTTTACATTTTGGAAAGGCCTCCCGGGTACGTTTAAGAATATCTTCGTAGGCCTCCCGATAAAGTTCCGGCGGAACGGAGTTCGGGTTCTGATTCAGCGTCCTGTGCAGGTCATTGATCCCAATCTTGATTGAGAGCCAATCGGGTTTGTTTAGGATGACATCATCGCTCCAGCGATCTCTCAAGCCGGTCACGACGTCGCCGTCGATCCCCTTGTTAATGATTGTTATCGCCTTTCCGGAATGGCGAGCCACGCACATATCCGCGAACAGTTTAACGTAACCAACGCCCAGAGGCATATTTGGCCCGCGCCTACCGCAATCCGTAATGCTATCCCCTATGAAAAGAATCGTCTGTCCACTCTTGATTTGCATCCTGCCTCCTCATTATCTATACAATCCCTAGCCCGAACATTTCATGAGTGTCATGAAACGTTCGCCCTTTGGGCTTCGACTACAACGACTTGCGTCGTTTTCGCTCAGGGCTAGCCCTGAGCAAGGTGCTATTGCGCCGTGCCGAAGTCTCAGATCGAGAACGATCTCGCTCTGAGGCGCTTATGAAATGAACAGCCTGCTGTTCATGAAATATACGGGCCAGCTGAATCCGGTCAGAGTATCCATTGTTTCAGACACATGCACGATCAAAATCAATAATCAGAACGTTGGGTGTCCTCAATTATCGTCTTAAGTCCGGCGGCAGAAAAGGGCGGCTTGACCAACCTGACGCATGTGATACGATAACAGTTCCCTTATTGTTAACCGTTTCACACTGCATTTATGAACATTATGAACGACAATTTGCCATCAGATATTAACCCTGAACTCGATCCATCTTTCACCCCGGCGGCAGTATGGACGCGAAACTTTGCCCGCCTTTGCACAGAAACCAACAGCGAAAGCCGCATGGATATGGCGATTGAGCGTCCAGATGGAACGGTTTACCGCCATTCCGGACTTCTGCTGCCTGAATCCGACCCCGATGCAGAGATACTGAATTTACGCCATGTGGAGCGGCTTCTGAAGTTCCTCCTGTGGCAGAAAGGGGGGCAGAAGATACTGATCAGCGCCCCTCAAGAGCTGGTACGTAAAGTATCGGACATCTATGCCCCCAGAGGCAGCAGATCATTCGACTCTGAATTAATAGGCGAAAAGGTCTTCGGAGCCCCCATCTCAATCGAGTATTGCCATGCTGATGATCTGCCGAAAGCGCATGAAAGCGCTCTTCCTCTTGGACGTCACCTGGATGGATGTAGAATCGGCTTCGATCTGGGGGGGAGCGACCGCAAGGCAGCAGCGGTAATCGACGGCAAGGTGGTTTTCTCTGAAGAGATCGCCTGGGACCCCTATTTTCAGGCGGATATCAACTACCACTACGAAGGTATCCAGGATTCACTGAAACGCGCCGCCGCACACCTGCCGCGCGTAGACGCAATAGGGGGCAGCGCCGCGGGAATATATGTACACAATGAGGTCCGCCTGGCATCACTCTTCCGCGGAATTCCGGAAGATCGTTTCGCAGAGGATGCTGTCGGCATATTCAAACGCGTTCGCGCCGAATGGGGCAATATTCCCTTCGACGTCATTAACGACGGTGATGTCACCGCCCTTGCCGGATCACTGTCGCTTGGTAACGGAGCTGTTCTGGGTATCGCAATGGGTACCAGCCTGGCAGCAGGCTATTGCGACGCACAGAGCCATATCACCGGCTGGCTTAATGAACTGGCATTCACACCGGAGGATTACCGCAAAAATGCACCTATCGATGAATGGTCGCGCGACGACGGCTGCGGTGTGCAATACTTCTCGCAGCAGGCCGTGGGACGGCTGGCCCCGGTAGCGGGTTTCGAATTCGCGCCCGATATGCCTCTGCCGGAACAGCTCAAGGCAGTCCAGGAGGCGATGCAGGCCGAGGATCCCCGCGCATCTGCCATATACCGCACCATCGGATGCTATCTGGGCTACTCAGTCGCACATTACTCCGATTTCTACGACATCGACCATCTGCTCCTTATGGGTCGCGTGATGAGCGGCGCAGGTGGCGAAATAATCATCAATACCGCCGAAGAGCTTCTCAAAACGAAATTCCCGGGAATCTCTGAAGAGATAAACATAACCACGCCCGACGAGAAGATGCGTCGCCATGGACAGGCCATTGCCGCCGCAAGCCTGCCCTCAATACAATAAAAGTGAATATATGAATACCTACTTAGAGTTTGTTGAAGCTATACGAAAGGCAACCAAAGCCGCGAAGTCGATAAAACATCCCGTCTCCGCGCCTGCACCGGCACCATCGGCCTCTGCTGACGCACCCGTCGTGATGATCTTCTCACCTCACCCCGATGATGAATGCCTCATCAGTGCCCTGCCGTTGCGCATGTTGCACGAAAACGGCGTACGTATTGTCAATGTGGCCGTCACCCTCGGCAACAACCGTGAACGACAGCAGCCGCGACTGAAAGAGCTGACAACAGCCTGCGAGATTCTGGGATTCGATCTGCAGACAACCGCCCCCAACGGACTGGAGCATGTAAACCCCACCCACCGCGCGGAAAACTGGGACGACTGGAACCAGAAAACAGAAGTGATCGCATCGATAATTGAACGAATAAATCCGGCGGCTATTATGGTGCCGCATGGTGATGACTGGAATGCAACCCATGTGGGAACTCACCTGCTCGTTACAGATGCCCTGCGCGAGATATCATCATCCCCCGCGACCTCTATTATCGAAACCGAGTACTGGGGCGCTATGAGCACCCCCAACCTTATGATCGAAGTCCCGGAACAGACGCTGGCGACACAAATAACGGCACTTAGTGCACACGTGGGTGAAATAAGCCGTAACCCATACCATATATCTCTCCCCGCCTGGATGCAGGACAACGTCAGACGGGGCGGTGAGCTGATCGGCGGCCAGGGAGAAGCCGCCCCGGACATCTCTTTTGCCACACTCTACCGTCTCTCACATATTAAAGAGAACCAGCTCGTTCCAGCCGATGACAGTATGATTATTTCAGCCGATGACTCACCTGCAGAGAAGCTGCTCTCTCTTTAACCGCAGAAACACAAAGGTACATATGCAAAATATATTTAAAGCCATCTCGCTTACCTCACTTATAATCATTACGGGCTGCGCCCTGACTGACGAAAAGGAGGATGAGTACATCTCCTTTAGGGTCAAACCGTCACCGCTTGATAACATTCTTATAGTTTATTACCCGGATCCCAAAAGCCCTTCCGGCGCTAACCCCAGCAAGATCAATATCAGCGGATCCGGACTGATAGATATGCAAACAGGAAGCAGCAAACGGGTTACCGATCCATTCTGGGACGAGCCGGATACCGACAACTGGAACGACATTCAGTCCGATCGTATTCAGCTTTCATCCGACGAGACCAAACTCCTGATGCAGCGACTGGTTGACTGTGGGGTCTTCCCGCGCATCCCGAGGAAGAAACCTAAAGAGCTCCCCACAGCACCATATGTAGTAATGCGCTCCAAGATCGGCCTCAATTCTTCATTCGAAGTCACCAATGACCGCCGCTTCATCTATATTGCTGAGCTCCTGATGGCCGAATTCAAAAACAACTAATAGCAGGGGATTCTTAATGAAACGAATAGGAATTGTCGGTGCCGGCAGATTTGGTCTGGCGCTGGCGGAAGAGCTTTCCGAGAAGGGCGCTGAAGTAATCATTATAGATAGCGACCGCGATACCATCCAGCGCACATCAGCCATGGTATCGAGGGCTGTTCAGGGCGATGCCACCGAGCCGATCGTACTTGAAGATGGAGGTTTCGGCGACTGCGATGTTGCTGTAGTTGCTATAGGCAACCATATGGAGGGCAGCATTCTCGCCACCGTTAACCTGAAAGAGATCGGCGTACCGATAGTAATAGCCAAAGCGGTATCCGACACCCACGGCAAGGTTCTAGAGAGAATCGGGGCCGACATGGTGGTTTACCCCGACCGCGACCGCGCTATCCGCCTCGCCCGATCCCTGCTGACAGATTCCCCCATCGATTACTTCGAAATCACAGACGGAGTCAGTGTCGCCGAAGTAAAAGTGCCAACATTTATTATAGGGCAAACACTCATAGAAGCTGCGGTGCGACGCACCCACGGCATTACCATACTGGCTATCCGCCGAACAGAGGAGGAGGGCGCCCCGCGCAGCACCATAATCCCAACTGGCGAGGAGCGACTCAAAGAGAGCGATGTGTTGATGATTTTCGGAACCGATGAAAGTATAGAGAAATTCGGAAATTAAATATCCCCAATCTAAATCACCGCTTGCTTTCGAAACTCCGAAGACCGATAATGTCATCGGAGTAGCGGTGTTTCGCACACGCACAGATAACCTGTGCCGAAAGCCAGCACACACAGGGGAATCATAATGAGCAAAACTAACCCGCAAGTACAAAAGGCTATGCAGAGCGTACTTGACGCAGCACCCGGCGTTGCAAATGACCCCAACCGCCCGCGCTATCACTTTATGTCTCCCGCCAACTGGATGAATGACCCCAACGGCACGATCTATAATCAGGGCTGGTACCACGCATTCTACCAGCACAACCCATACGGCGACAGCTGGGGCCACATGCACTGGGGCCACGCAAAAAGCCAAGATCTGGTTCACTGGAAGCATGAGCCGATAGCACTCTGGCCTTCAACCGAAGATGGCGAAGCGCACTGCTTTTCCGGCTGTGCCTGGACTCTTCTGGATGGCAAGCCTATCCTCCTCTATACCAGCATATCCGATGACCCGGAACGACCACCACAACAGTGGGCCGCACTGGGTAGCAAAGACTGGAAAGTCTGGCGCAAGCACCCCCGTAACCCTATTCTGACCGATGATATCCACGACGATATTGAAATCACTCAATGGCGCGACCCGTTCCTCTTCCGCACAAGCGGGCGTACCCTGCTGCTCATCGGCGGGAAACTCAAAGAAAAAGATGGCGGCAACCCGGTCTGCCTTATTTATGAAGCCCGAGATCCGGGCCTGACTACATGGAGTTACTGCGGCGTCTTCTACACACACCCCGACACCTCCCTCTCTAATTTTGAATGCCCCAACTTTGCCAAGGTAGGAAACAAGTGGGTCCTTATCAGCGCACATCAGGGGCAGCCTATCGAGTATGCGCTCGGTGACTTCGATCCCCATATGCTCACATTCACCCCCGAACGCCATGGCATACTTAACCATAATCACATCAATAGCCATTTCTACGCAACAAATATAGCCCATACCCCCGACGGACAATCCGTGCTTCTGGGCTGGATAAAAGGATTCAAGGCTGAACAGGGATGGAACGGATGCTTCTCCCTGCCACGCCTGCTCGACACTAATGCCGCCGGCGAACTGATACAGAAACCATGGCCGGCACTGGCTGAGTTGCGGGAACATCGTGAAGAAGTTTGCGGGCAACTCGAAAAAAACACCATCTACACTCTGCCTAATACGCGTAGCAAGGCGATCGAAGTTGTAGGCTCCATGCGCCTTAAGCCAAATGCCGTATGCGAACTCAGAATATGCTGCCAGGAGGATGGAAGCGGTGGAATACCTATCACCGTCAAAGCAAACAGCATCACACTCGATGACATTGAGATCTCACTCAAACGCCCCCACTCCGCCTCAGATATTCCGATCCAGATATTCTGTGACCGTACTGTTGTAGAGGTTTTCGCCGACAACGGACGACATTGTATCTCACGCGTGATCTACCCCGAAGATGACGGCCAGTGTGTCTCATTCCGCGGCAGCGCACATCTCGATCTCACCGTCTGGACACTCGGCGACGCCACGCCACCCAAGAATTAATACGCAATATGCCTGTTTGGGTACTCGGCCTGGAATGGCGATGCTATGCGCCATTCCAGAAGGACTGGGGATGGCATACCCCTGCGGAATTATACGGCAGCCCCGATCAAGCTCATAGACCGCGTATCTCGCGAATCCGCGCGCGCTGCTCATCGGCCCAGCGCTGCGGGTCGGGAAGACCCAAACCTTCAGACGAAACATAAGCCGTGCCGCAGACAAGACAGCATGCGCCACTCTCAACCACGGCGCCACAACCGGGACAACGCGACTCCACCAACTCCCCGCAATAACTGCAATGCTTCGAGCCCCCACTTGAGGAGGGAGCAAAAAAGATCTCTCCTCCCACCATATACGGAAGGTTGGAGGGGCAATCAAAAGTCGGGCAATAGGCGCCGGCAGAAATCACCGTCAAATCCTGCAGAACGGAGGGCTTTGCCTGATCAGGCAGATCCACCCCCAGCATCTCCGCTATCTTCTCCAGCGTCCCCTGGGCCAGCGCATCCACCCTACCCCGCTCCATCATGCTGATGGCAGACTGTTTACAGCTCACCGCCGAAGCGAGAGCACTCTGCGTCATACCCGCGGCACGACGCGCATCACGCAACATCACATGAACAGGGGCTATATGTTTTGAATCTTCCATAAGCTGATAGACGCAGTATGCCGTGATTCCGTGACAAACCGCAAGCAGATGTTATCAACAAGTTATCAACGACCCTAACTCTTTGTATTGCAAGAGTTTCAGAGTTATTAACAGAGTTATTATCAAGTGTTGATAACTTACTTTATAAAGAAAATCACAGCGATTCCGGTGAATTCACCGAAACGGCTTGAACCCGCAGTGTTATATCAGATAGATTAACAGTTATCAGATACGGGCTGCCTGGCAGCACTATAATCAACCTCCTGTTTGTGTGTGCGTGGCATTATCACGACATTCATGAATAGGTTAAACATCTAAACGAGGTATATTAATGAAAAAATTACATCTAATGTCTATACTCGCACTCCTCCTGATTGTTGCTGCATCGGGTTGCGCAACGAATCCCGGCGGAATCGCGGCATCCTCTACCCCGATTAACGGGCGCTCATACACGAACTTAGGCAGATCGACAGCAACAGAGAGGCGAATTCTCCTGCTTGGAATCATCCCGATAACTGGTGAAAACAGCATACGCGGCGCCCTCAATGAAGCAGTTGAAAACCGTGGAGGAGATGCCATGATCAACATAACTGTAGAATCTTACGCACATTGGTGGATTATCATAACAAGATTCGCCACTCGCGTAGATGGAGAGGTAATCAGGTTCGACAAATAGCGTTATTTCCATCAGAATTCACTCTTGGCACGGCTCGGCGGTGAAACACACCGCCAGCCGCGTCGAAAGTGAATCAAAATATCAAACAACATAACCCGGGTGAGGCAATGAAAGCGTATTTTCCAACTGTCACTACAGTCACATACGAAGGTCCGGATTCAAAGAACCCACTGGCATTCAAACAGTATAATCCTGAGCAGATCATTGCCGGCAAGAGCATGCGCGATCATCTTCGCTTTGCCATCGCCTACTGGCACACCATGAAGGGAGACGGCTCCGACCCCTTCGGCGGCCCCTCAATGATCCGCCCCTGGAACGAAGCCGCCGATCCGATGCAGCGGGCCGAGGATACCATGTATGCCGCATTTGAATTTTTCACAAAGATCGGAGCCGACTTCTACTGTTTCCACGACCGCGACATCTCACCCGAGGGCGAGACCCTGAGCGAAAGCAATTCCCGGCTCGACAAGATCGTCGCGCTGGCCAAGAAACTTCAGAACGACACCGGCGTAAATCTGCTCTGGAACACCTCTAATATGTTCAGTCACCGACGTTTTGCCAACGGTGCCGCCACCAACCCCAATGCTGATGTATTCGCCTATGGCGCTGCCCAGGTAAAAAAGATGCTCGAGGTCGGCAAAGAGCTCGGGGCCGAGAACTATGTGTTCTGGGGGGGACGCGAGGGATACGACACCCTGCTTAACACCGACATGAAGCGCGAACTCGACCATCTGGCACGTTTTCTCCAGATGGCGGTGGATTATGCCGCAAAGATAGGCTTCGATGCTCAGTTCCTGATCGAGCCGAAACCCAAAGAGCCAACAAAACACCAGTACGACTTTGATTCCGCCACCGTTATCAGCTTCCTGCGGGCCTACGGCCTGGACGAACACTTCAAACTGAATGTCGAAGCTAACCACGCTACCCTGGCGGGGCACACATTCCAGCATGATCTTACCGTTGCCTCCTCCAGCGGGATGCTCGGAAGCGTTGACGCCAATCAGGGCGACATGCTGCTGGGGTGGGATACCGACCAGTTCCCCATCGACATCTACGGTGCCACCTATGCCATGCTTGTCATTCTTGAGCAGGGAGGCCTCACAACCGGCGGCCTGAACTTCGACTCCAAGGTCCGGCGTGCCTCAATAGACGGCGAGGACCTCTTCCTCTCACATATCGGAGCGATGGACGCCTTCGCCTTCGGGCTCAAGGTAGCGTCACGTCTTACCGAAGATGGCGTTCTATCAGGCTACAAGGCCAAACGCTACGCTTCATACGACAGCGGCATCGGTGCCGAAATTGAATCCGGTGAAGCAACACTCGAAAGCCTCACGGCATACACCCTTGAAAACGGTGAGCCCAAAGCAGCCAGCGGTCAACAGGAACAGCGTGAGAATATAATTAACCAATATATCACGACGACCTCCTGAAGAGAAGTTGATCAATAGCGAAACAAATATAACACTAACCCTAATACGGAGAAGAGCTATGTCAGATTTGAAGCAGCGTATTGAACAACTGCTGGCACAACCCCAGCTCGCGGTACTGGCAACTATTAACGCTGACGGAAAGCCCTGGGCACGCTATGTAATGGTGGTCACAGACTGCGCCATGACGATCCGCTTTGCCACCTTTATCGCAGCCCGTAAGGTCGCACAGATTGAAGCCTGCCCCGAGGTACATCTCACCTGCGGGATCAGCAACCCGATGGAGATGAAGCCCTATGTACAGATTCAGGGAAAAGCGCGTTTCAGCACCGATGAACAGGAGCGACACAATTTCTGGAACCCAATGCTCGACAAGATTTTCACCGGCCCGGACGACCCCAATTACGGTATCGTCATCGTCGAACCCTACCGCATCGAACTCTGCTCCCCCGGGTCACATGAACCTGAGGTCTGGACCGCCTGAGAGCCGCTCCTGCGTATTACATAAAATAACGGTTAATCCGCTGCAGCTGAAGCGCATCGCTTTCACTGAATGCAGCCGGCTGGTCGGAGTCTATATCGAGAACTGCCAGCA
>CAZAKU010000253.1:0-4920 GCA_964485765.1 uncultured Lentisphaerales bacterium | reverse complement strand
CATATCATCAGCTGTCACCTCTTTGAGGCCACCACGATAACCTGTGTAATGCTTGTAAAGCTTCTGCTCGCCTTTACGGCCACTCAACTTAACCTTATCGGCATTCACAACTACAATAAACGCACCTGTATCCACATTCGGTGTGAAAATAGGCGTATCTTTACCGCGCAACGCATCTGCAATCTTCGTCGCTAAACGGCCCAACGGCTTCTCAGCCGCGTCAACGAGCAGCCAGCGCCGATCGTCTCCTAACTCTCCGGGTACAAACGTCTTCATAGACATAAACCTAGTCCTTTCTTACTCCAAAAAATGACTCGGAACTGTAGCCTCTATACGCCATGCTGTCAACCCCGATTCAAAAAAGTTCAAACTTTTATTTGTGCCATCACCCAATTATCGCCGAAAAACACCATATTCCTGGCAAAAATGGGCTACCTATCTGTAACAACGCTCATGGCGCTACTGTGTCTCCTGCATCGGAAGAGTCATCCTCGCCCTTCTTCTCGGCATCCTTATCCAATTCATCACGCATACCAACCACATTACTTCCACTCCATCCAGCATCATCCATCTCCGACATGCTGACAGCATCACGGCGTTTGATCGCTTCACTCCGCAGCGCCTCGGGGGTATTAAGCACATAAGGAGTCAGAAATACAACTACTTCATTACGTGAATCTTCTTCACCATACGACTTGAATAGCCATCCAAGCAGAGGAATTGAGCCCAGGAAGGGAACCTTCTTGGTTGTCTCAGTTGTCTGGTTCAATACCAGACCACCCATAGCTATAGTTTCGCCACTCTGTACTGCTATATCGGCACTGAGTTCACGCTTCGTGATAATAGGCCAGTCGCTTCCATTCACGACCTGTACGCCGGAGACATTCTCCACCGATTGCGCAACAGTCATAACCACAAAGCCTTTTTCGTTGATTCTGGGAGTTACCGTCAGTACCAGACCCACATCCTGACGTTCAACATCATCTTCATAGATCGGGCTGCCATTTGCATCGCCCATATACCGTTTCCCCTTGTAAACGTATACCTGCCTGGTCGCTTTAAGCGTCGCTTCCTTATTATCCTGAGTCATAATGACCGGAGTTGAATAAATCTCAGTGTTGGAATCATTCTTGGCAGCGCGAATAGCCATATCCACGTTGAAATCGAAGAAGGTAAGGTAATAAGAGAGGCCGGTGCTAATTGGGTTCGGGAAATCACCGGCCGTATTAAACGATAAGGCGGGAACCGGGCGTGACAATCCGCTGCCGCTTGAACCCGCATAGGCCATCGCCGGTTCTCCGCCATTGTAGGCTACCCTTGAGCGCTGTATCCAATCGATACCCGCGGCAATATCGTCGCTCAGTGATATCTCAAGAATAACCGCCTCAACAAGCACCTGTGAGAGCATTATATCCATATCACTAACAATTTCACGAATAGTCGCCAGATCCGACCTGCTGGCCATCACCACCAGAGCATTGGTGCGTTTATCCGCCAGAATCTTAATATTCTCAGAATCAAGCTGCCCCAGGTTGCCCTGCTTATCACTCGTTGATTTAGCAGATCCGGTGGTTGCTATTCTTGTGGGGCGTACGAACTCGCTCAGGGGAGCACTCTTCCCCTCACCGGCATCCTTTCTGGCCGAGACATTCACCGAGTCCTGCTTGCCCTGTTTACCTATAAGCTCATTAAGCATGGAGCTTACCTCTTCAGCATCGGCATATTCCATTCGGAATACCTCTACAACCACATCAGGAAGGGTCTCTATATCCAGAACATCTATAATACTGTCAAAGAACTTCATATTCTCGGGACGTGTGATTATTATCAAAATGTTTGTGCGCTCATCGGCGATAGTCTGCACCTCGCCGCGAATGATTCCCCGGGCAGCCTCCTCCATCAGTGCCGAAATCGTCGGTGATGAGGTCGTGGTGGTAGTAATACCGCGGGGGGCGCGGATTACTCCCGGCACGGTTGTTCCGCGAATCATTCCGGGAGAACCGCTCGAGCGGGACGTCACCGTCTGTTTCGGTTTCTGAGCACCCTCGGCTTTCTTGGCTTCGGCCACTATCTGGTCAATCGTCTTCTTAATAGATGCCGCTTTGGCAAACTTTATCTGCCGCACATTAGCCTCTTCACGCCGCACAAAGGGCTGATCGATATACTCAATCACCTGAATCATGCGATTAACGTTGGCATCTGTATCCATCACCAGAATACTGTTTGTACGCTCGAACAGCTGAATCTGCCCGGTCGGGCTCTTAAATCCCTCAACCGCCTTCTTGGCCTCATCAATGTCGATATGCTTAAGTTCAATCATCCTGCGGACATGCCGGCCATCTTCATGCTCGTAATATTTGCTCTTTCCCTTAGCGATATCGATGCCGGAAACATTAATATCCTTGCTGGGGACAACCTTTACAAACCCCTCTCCCACATCGATCAAGCCAACCCCGTTCATGCTCAACAGCGTCTGAATGGCGAGTATATACTCCTCGTGCGTCATCGTTTCGCGTTCGCTAAGAAGGGTTATGTTTATCTTGGGCAGCCCCGGTGCAAGCAGTAATGTGCGCCCGGTCTCTCCGCTGTATGCCTCCAGGACCATATTCAGGGGAGATTCGCTGAACATGATGAAATCTGCCATTTTGCCGCTTGGTTTGCGTGCAGGCGGAGTTATCACCTGCTCCACCACACCGCCCAGTGCTCCCGCCCCGGCCAGAGGTACGTTATCCGGAGCAGCGATAGGTGCAGTAGGTGCGGCCTCATCACCCTTCTCCGCTGCAGCGGCGGCGGTTGGCCTTGCTGCGGCATCATCTCTTGCTGCGGCCATCTCGGCCGGAGTATTTCTTACGGGAGCAGCGGGGGCGGCATCGGAAGGTCGCAGAACCCCCGGTGCAGGTGCCTGAGCCGTTGCATAAGTCCCCGAAAAGAGAGATACACCTACGGCCGTTATCGCGAAAAACTGCCCAAACCATGTGATCTTTAGCTTTATCATTTGTTTTCTTCCTTCACATCATTCCCCTCTGTCACCCCTGTGTCATCCATATCACTTACAGGCTCTTCACGAACATAGGCACAATAAACCGTCATTCGCCCCGTTAAAAAGACATTATCGTTCCTACTCGTTCGCAGCCAGATCTGACGCACGTCCATAGAGGAACCCTCAGACTGTATCTCATGCAGAAAGTTCATCAGCGAGTCGGTCGAGCCCTTCCAGTCTGTAAGTTCAATAGGTAATTCGCGGGCTTTTCCTGCCTCTACCTCTTCACCCGGGTTCTTCTTGGAGAGCTGCAGCTTATGCTTCTCAGCTATACTGCTTATTTTTGCCAGCCAATAAACATCGACCTCCTTGTCGGGAGAGAAGCTCAGCAACTCGCCCTGAAGCTCCCGGTCGAGATTCTCATAATCCTCGCGAAGCGCTGCAAACTGCTCCTCCGCCTCTATCTCCACCCTAGCGCCGGCAATCCTGCCACGCGCCTCTTTATACTTCTTGAACTGCTTCGGAAACAGGATCAGAAAGGAGCCTACAACCACGGAGGAGAGAACCAGAATCAGTAAATTGTTTTCACGGCGGGAAAGACTCATTTGCCCACCTCCTCTCCGCGCTCTGCTGCGGGAAGCACAATCTCAATCTCAAATCTCTCTTTGCGTTGTCCTTCAAGGGAGCTGTGCTCAAATATCTCAACTTTTTCGATGGCATTTTTGAAATCATATACACGCTGTGAAACCAAAGATACCCCCGTCAGGTTCAAGCGGTCACCGTAACGATATTTCATTGAATCAATCGTCACACCATCCGGGCGGACCTTTGCGATCGCCAGCAAACACTCCGTAAAGCTGAGAGAGCGGTCTTTGTAACGCTTTATCATATCGGTACGACGCTGAATAACTCTTACCCCATCGGACTTTAGCATAATCATACTCAGGTCAGATTCAAGAGCAACGGCATGGTTGTTCATCACATAGGGCACCGCAAACATTGCGGCCATTAAAACGATCCAGAGCAGCAACGAGCCGCCGAAACCGAAAACCATCTTCCGCCGCGTAGCCTTGCGGGCTGCCGACGTACGCCATTCCGGCGGGTAAAGGTCTATACTGCCTGATACGGCACTACGGGCAACAGCGCCGGCGACATAACCCAGAGTATCACGTGACAGCAGCTCAGTAACAGCGATACCGCAGGCCTCACAGACAGCATCAGCCATCCCCTCCGGCATCCCCTCATCAGGGTGCACGATATCGGCACGTAACACCGGCAATGCCCCGTTAGTGAGTTCAACGCTCATCAGGGCAGAGGCAACATCACGTTCAACACTGACAGAATCCAGCCGATGAAGCAGGCGCACAAGCACCGGAACAGCATCGTCCAGCACCAGCAGCAGAGATTCCTCTCCAAGTACCACAACAACCTGGCGCCCGGATTCCACCAGATGTTCGCCCTCTTCAAGGGCCTTAATCCATCCCAGAGCAGCCGAGTCGACCCGTACAATGTTTGCGCCGGCATCATTCAGTTCAGCTATAGCTGATTCAACCACGGTCAACGGTACCGCCGACAACTGAACCAGAGAGCTGTCGCCCTTTTGCCTCAGCACCTCATGCGAAACAACCATCTCCTCCTGCGGCAGGGGCAGAAACTGGTCTACCTGCAACGACAGCATCTCCGAAATTTCACCGGAATCGAGCGATGGCAGATCGAGAGTACGCATCAAAATCTTCGATACGGGAAGGACCAGCACCGCATCCCCGGGCCATTGCCTGGCAGCGGCACGCAGAGTTTTCGCCCGCGTTGCGTCATCCTCAGCATCGGCCGGCAATGCAGTCGGGACACTCCCGGAACCCATTGTACGCCAGCCCCCGCGTGCACGCTCAACCCGTGTCCAGCGAATGCTTTCGCGCTCTAAAGCCAGCCCTGTTAATATT
>CAZAKU010000252.1:0-3621 GCA_964485765.1 uncultured Lentisphaerales bacterium | reverse complement strand
TCTGGTAGAAACCGGCCAGATCTGCATGGAGCGACTGCAGCGATTTTAGCATACGCGTGGCACCGTCATCCTCCTCTGTCTCAAGAGTTACACCACAGCGTTCCGCCAGATGCTTAATCGCATCAACGAATGTCATCCCGCTGTGCTTCATAAGAAAGGTAAAGCAATCACCATCCTCTCCGCAGCCAAAGCAATGATATCTCTGCCGCGACGGGCTGACATTGAATGACGGTGTTTTCTCCTTATGGAAAGGACAACATGCCAGAAAGTTCTGTCCGGCGCGTTTCAGGCGAATATGCGCGCCAATAAGCTCAACTATATCGATTCGCGCCCGAATCTCTTCGACGGTGCGCTCAGGAAAAAATGCCATGGGGGAAATGCCTTAATGCTTAACGTTCAAGCGTTGGCCGGGCAGGATCGTTTTGAATGGCTCCCGGTGATGTTGAGATGGAAGGAGGTGTTGAATTTGTAACAACAACAGTCTCCGGCATCAAACTGGATGGCAGATCAGCAACAGTGTTTGTTCCTACAACTAAATCGGGTAAACGCATGATACTGTTCGTAACCGGGGCCATAACGGGGTTGATCAATCTTCCCACGCGTGACTGTTCGCTCATAACTTCATGTACACTGGCCACCGGAATGAGCGTAGATATGGCAAAAATAATGAAAATTGCTACCGCGGCACTTACAACTCCGCAGATCAACCCCAAAATCTTGTCAGTGGGCAAAGAGACAATGACCTTTATGGAGCGTCTGAAAATAGTGCGCAAAATCCAGATGGCAAGCGCACAGCAGATAACATAAGCACTTACAAGCAGGACATTCATAAGAATCGGACTCTGCGTGCTTTCAAGTGCCTTATAAAGCCGGGATGCTACGGGACGATAGGTGTACATTGCCACCACCAGAACAATGACATTGGCCATAAGGTGTGCAAGTTCTCCAGAAAAACCCCTGATAAGGCCGCGCATAATGAAAATCAGGGCCAAAATCAGGCAGGCTACATCAACGGCATCGCCGGGAGTCCATTGCTGAAGATATTCAATCATCATCCTTCCCCTTTATCGAATTACCACTGGTACGAGAGCCCGGTAACGCTGCAGTGCTGCGCGGAGAGCCGGAGGACAGTTACTGACCACCCATCTCCCTATACAGTTTCATATAACGCTGTGCCAGCGAATTGTTCCCCTGTGCCTGATGAATCCTCGACGTTAACCAATACGCCCTGGCATAGTCGGGTGAAATCTTGAGTAAAGCATTGATGCGTTTTTTTGCATCATCATACTTACGAAGATCGTAAAGAATCTCGGCAAGTGCATAATGCAGCTTGGGATCACGCGGTTTCAATCGAACGGCGCGTTCAAGTGTATTTTTGGCATTAGTTGTTTTGCCGGCGCCCTTATATGCAATACCAAGCTGCACAACGGCCTCAATATTGCCGGGTTCCGCCGCAATCACCTTTTCGAGAATGGCGGCGGCCTCGCTGAACTTAGAAGCCTGCAGAAGACGCCGTGCTTTGGCATACTCTTCGCGGATATCAACCCCCTGATCTTCGGTTGAATTGCCGCCGTTGTTAGAGGTATTGCCGGTGTTGCCCGTTCCCGTATTGCCGTTGCCGGTGTTGCCGGTATTGCCATTCGCACCAGTACCCTCAATATGGGCCGCGCGCCGGTCTGTGGGAAACTGGCTTCTGAAGCGCGCGCGAATCCTCTCTGCCTCCTGTGATTTATTGGCCTGATCATATATATTTGCAAGCTCCCACAAAGGGTCCGGGTTATCGGGATCTTCCGTTATTGCCTGCCGCACAAACGCGACAGCTGCGGCCTCATCTCCCCTGCCGAGAGCCATTCGTGCCTGATTGATCAGTTGCTCTGTTGATGAACGCTCATTAACGCTGTTGCCACCGGTATGTCCGCTCAACTCTTTTTCAATACGGTGATATTCCGCCCTGGCCTTATCTTTCTGAGGCCCCTCCTCCACAACCTGCAAAAAGCGTTTTAGATAATTTTGCGCCTGTGTAGGCTGCGCCAGCTCGTCACGGTATATACATGCCAAGTTGAATAGTGCCGGCGAATAAGTGGGATCCCAGGTTATCGCCTGCTCAAGATGCTCTTTGGCCAACTCCGGTTCGCTGGAGCCCCGTTCCGCCAGAGCTAAAGCCGTGAAAAGGGGTGCTGAATTGCCGGCCATCTCAGCCGCACGCTCGAACTCAAGCTGGGCAGCCGGCCAATCGCTTTCGCTAAGATATACATAACCCAGAAACTCCGGTGCCCAGGGGTCTGCCGGATCTTTCTCTTTTGCTAAGCTGAATGCGCGGGCAGCCTGCCTATGATCTCCGAGCTTCCAGAATGCAGTCCCAAGGTTATAAGCGATGGTTGCATCATCCGGATTCTGTTCGCTAGCCTTTTTCAGTGATTTAGCAGCAGCCTCATAATCCCCGCTTTTCAGCAGTTCAATACCTTTCTCAAGTGCACTTTTTTTAGCGCCCCCGCCACAGCCACAAAGGAGCAGGATAAACGCAAGCAAACTTAACGCAGCCGTTCTTTCAAGAATGTTCTTTTTTTTAGGATTCAATGTAGTCCTCCTCAGCAAACCGAATATACGAGGGACGCCCGCAAGAGTCCAGCCTAAGGTCATTTAAGTTATGGCGTTTTACTCCCTTTCGGGGGTACATATTTAACATGCAGCGGATAACGCAGTTTCAGAGTACCATCAATCAATACTTCAACCCAATACCTACCAGCCACATTCATGCGCGCATTCATGAAAAACTCAACAGATGTAGCTGTTTTGGCATCGTCATCGAGCTTAATCTTTACAGGTTTTCCCTCAAGGATAACGCTGCCATCCGGCGCGATCACCCTGCTCTGCTGCTTGAAGACTCCACTACCGCAGCACCAGCGGTTAAATATACAAAGACGCTGATATACTGAAGGCAGCTGCGGCACGCCAATCACATCAAAAATTCCTATTAAGATGAATTTTCCGTTGCGCTCCTGACGGACGTCGTCACAAATCAGGCTGGTTTGAAGATCTGGTATCATTACTGCATAACTCCATTAATCCACTACGGGCAGGCCCCATTCACGAAAATGTTTTTCAATAAAAGCAAAGCATTCAGCATGGGCCGCACGCTGATCACTCGCGTCAATCGGTTTACCACAGGAGAATATAACCGGCTTGGACGGGTCAACCGGCCCGACATCACGAACCATACGCCCGACTCCGGCAAAATCTGTCCTGAGCGCAACCGGAACAAGCGGAACCCCGCCTCGACGGGCCAATTTCACCGCCAATGTATTAAAGCGACTGCGTGACAACTCACGTGAACGTGTCGCCTGAGGGAAAATAAGAACGGAACGACCACTCTTCAATCGAGCGACCCCCTGCTCCATAACCTGCCGAAGGTCCTCGCGCGGATCCTTTCGGTTTACCTCAATCGGTTTCAGTGCACGCAGAACATGCCCGAAGAAGGGATATTTTAGAAGGCTCTCTTTCAATACAATACTTACAGGCGAAAAGGGCGTCATCGCACATGGAAGAACCATGGTTTCAACAGTACTCATATGGTTGGCAGCCCACACCACCGGCATTCCCAGATCCGCAGCCTGATTGAAC
>CAZAKU010000251.1:0-5423 GCA_964485765.1 uncultured Lentisphaerales bacterium | reverse complement strand
CGGCGAAGCGTTCCCGTATTTCCTCCTCCGGTACTTCGTCGTTACGCATGCGGATTTCAAACAGGTTGCGTATAGCCCCGCTTCCCAGTAGCGATGCACAGGCCGTTATTCCGGGCTCAAGCGACATCGCCAGAATAGATGCAATTCCCCCCAGAGATGTTCCTGTAATGCCAAATGCTTTCGGTGATAGGTCGTATATAACCGGCAGGAACTTCATTAGCATTTGAATGTCACGAACTGTTCCTGCGACTTCACCCAGGAGCTCGACTAAAGTTTTAGAGTTGCTCTCCTCGCGCAGCATGGGGTTTATCTGTCGGCGTCCATGGTTGCGCTGGTCGAGAGTTATGGCGATCAGCCCCGCTTCCCGTAGTTCGCGGCAGTAATCAAATTTTTTCTGCATGCAGCTTTCCAGGCCATGACAGACAAATACAATTGGCGTATCGGGGGGATTATCGGCACCAAAAATAGCAATTTCGATTCCGGCTACAGATGTGGGTGTGTAATCTATGTTTGGTATTGCCACGGCATTACATCTCCTTCAAGACATCCTCTATCTGGCGGTTTTTATTCTCTTCTATCTCTTTCAAATCCGTCTTAATTTTCCTAAAACGGATGATGTTATTTCGGCCGGTAAGTTCATCGATTATCGAGCCTTCATTCACTACCGGTGTATTATTGCTCTTTACTGTGCTCTGATCTGCCGGTGCAGCCTTTTCCCCTTTGCAACCTAGTATTATCAGGGGCATAAGCAGTGCGGATAAAAGAGTAAATATAATTTTCATAATATACCTCATAGTTAGTATTACTGACCGGCATGTAATGCCAGCCAGAAAGTAATCAGGGCAAGTGTGGCAAACAGTAATGATAGAAATATTTTGCCCCATACAACGTTGTTCCTTCCTGCGCGTATGAGCTGGCTGGTATTGGCACCCAGCAGGGAGGCACCGAGGATGACGATCAAAGGGCTTATGAATGCGGCATTATATATAAGCAGCATACTGTAAACGCGGAATCTCAGATGCCCGGTCTCCTTCATCTGTGCCAGGGTGCATAAAACAGGCAGGTACAACTGTCCGGTGCAGGCAGTCTCAATGAGTGTTACTATAAAGCCCAGAATGACTCCGGCCAATATGAGATGATGGGATCTAAGGCTGTTACGCATAATTCTGTGAGCACGCAGTTTTAGGGACTTCGGCATCTGAAGCGATACGGTTTCGGAGTCATGACCGCGTGCAAAGCGGATGGCGTCTCTGGCGCTCAGGAACGCAAGGAGCATTAAGACCGCGCATAGAATCAGGTTGAATATCAGTTTCAGTGTTTCAATTGCCGCCAGTTTACGAACGATGCTTAACGCAGTCAGCCCAATCAGGAAATAGGTTACGAAGGTTGCTACACAGAAAGGGATCCCGACCATCAATATCTTTCTGCGCGGGTTCCCGCCACTCATTAAAAGTGTTGCCAGGAAAATTATGGTGGCAAATGCACATGGGTTGATGCCGTCACCCAATCCACCGAGTATAACTGCGGGGATCGTGTAGGTTTCAAAGCGGTCTATAAGGGTGTTGCCGATCTCGGGTGGTGTGGTTGTTGCAGGAATACGTTCTTCTGCGGCGCTGTCGGTCTCACACATGGCACGGCTCACCAGCTTATCCAGCTCCGGCTCAAGGCGTTTGCGGACCTCCTTCAGTCCCGCGAGATATACCTCTTTTCCCAGCAGCAGTGATACCGTGCTGTCGGCCTTTACGCTGAGTCGTTCCTGTGTATTTATTAGTGCAATCAGGTTGGTAGGGTTGGCTATGTCCAGCTCGATTACAGTTATAAGATCACCGTAACGTTCTTTTGCAGCCGGCAGTATCTCCTGACGTATGGTGGCACATTGCGGGCATCCGTGGGATGTAAAGAATTCTACAAGTACCGGTTGTGGTGCGAAGAGCGTTTCCTCTGCGCGTGAATAGGGTGCAAAAACAAGTGCTGCCGCAAAGAGCAGGCAGCACAGCATAATAGTTTGACGACATTTTTTCATTTCGGGGTTAAGTCCAGCAGGGGTGTTGCCCGAAGGCGACACCGTAATACTGCCTTGTTATTATGTTTTACCGAATCACTTTTTCTTTGTACTTTTTTTGCGATCTGAAATAGGCATGTACTCCCGATCGAACTGCCCGGTATAGATTGCCCGTGGACGGAAGATCCGGTTGTGCTGCAAATATTCGATTACCCTGGCGGTCCAGCCGGATACACGGCTGACGGCGAAGATCGGTGTAAACATCTCCTTGTCAATGCCGAGGCCAAGATATACAAGCCCGGAGTAGAAGTCTACGTTAGGGAAGATTCCTTTATCGTGACCGAGAGTGGAGATAACCTTTTTCTCAAGTGCTTTTGCCGTCTTGTATAGTTTTGAAATCTCACGGTTATTATTGCCCATGAGGTCGGCCAGGGGTGCCAGAATCCGCGCCCGGGGATCGTAAACTTTATAGACGCGATGTCCGAAGCCCATAATGCGTTTCTTGTTTTCCCGAGCATTATCGAACCACTCCGCGACATTCTGCTTACTCCCGATTTTCCGTAACATCTCTATCACCTGCTCATTTGCCCCTCCGTGCAGCGCTCCGTTCAGGGCGGCAACTCCGGCTCCGATAGAGAAGTAGATGTCGGACATGGTGGAGGCGACCACCATAGAGGAGAATGTACTTGCGTTCATTCCATGGTCGGCATGCAGGATAAGGGTAACATCAAAGATGCGCGCTTCAACTTCGGTAGGGCGTTTGCCTGTGAGCATGTAAAGGAAGTTGGCGGAATGGCTCAGCTCGTCGTCCGGCTCGATAGGCAGCTTGCCCACTCTGAGGCGTGCGATTGCGGCTGTGATGGTAGCCACGCCCGATATTAGCTGTATACAGGCGTCGATACTTTGTGATTTGTCCTCTTTGCCATCCGGGGTCTTTCTCTTAAGGAACTTATGAAACTCGTATATCGCCCGTTTCTCACCCGTAGGGGTTGTCTCCATCGGCATAGAGTCTTCATCCGACGCGATAATTGAGTCGATATCGGGCTGCGCCTGTGCGCTGTCGCTGAAGGTAACCTTCTGGCGCATCAGGTTTATCCCCAGTCGCAGGGAGCTCATGGTATTCATGGTTTCTATCGGAAACGCGGCCAAATGGCGCAGGGTTCCGGGGATATGCCTGGCCGCACGCAGCTTCTTGTCGAAACGCTCTAACTGTGATGTTGTGGGCAACCGACCTTTAAGAAGCAGGTAGCTGATCTCCTCAAATGTTGAGTGCGCGCAAAGATCAAATATCCGGTAACCGCGGTAAACCAGGTCTCCGCGGGTTCCGTTTACATAACCGACCTTTGTGCTGCAGGCAATGGCTCCCTCCAGTCCGGGACCGATTGTGCAGTCAAGTGGCCAGTTTATCTTGCTTTCGCGCGCTACATGCTGCTCCGGCAGGTTTGCCTGCTCCTCTTTGGCCTGTTTCACTGCCAGTGAGAGAATTTTTGTGATCTCTTCGGTGTTTTTGTGCATACTTCAGCTCCTGGGGTTTCATTCTGTTTTCGGGGCGCACCGGACTCTTCGGGCCTGTACTCTCTTGATAGGAGAGGTGCCGCAACAGAATACTGTTATTTATGTCTCATATATCGGGTCTGTCTATGTCAACCGGGCGAAAGATCGCCGGGGAGTTACTAACTCACAGACTCAATCTCGGCTTCAGAGTAATGAAAATATTCGAGATTGTCGAGATTGTTTAGTCCGAACGGCACCAAAGAGGGGAAATGTTCGCCTTACGGCTTCGACGCGGACGACTTCTGTCGACCTCGCTCAGGGCTAACCTTTAGTGAGCTGCACCAGCAGTGCGTCGCAGTTCCGGGAGCGAAATCTCGCTCCCGGAACTGCTCATGAAATAGGCAGGTTAGGTTTCAGAGAGATTGAAGAGCATGTTGTGCGGAGCGCTGGAGGCGTCAATTGCTGGATTTTTGTTTGTGGGTGCATTATAGTCTCTTCTCGTGATAGCAGAGTCGGAACGATTCCGGTTCAATATCGTGCAGGAGAAGATAATAGTGAAGAAGAGTAGAGAAAAGGAGCATTTAGGCCTGCTCGACAGTATCGGGCAGGTTGCATCTTTGTTGGCCGGAAGCCCGGATCTGGAAGGTTTTCTTGACCGTACAGTTTCGATGGTTGCCGATCACCTGAATTCGGATGTCTGCTCTATATTTCTTTTTGACGAAAAATCGCAGGAGCTGGTATTACGAGCCACTATGGGGCTCAATCGGAATGTTGTCGGTAAGCTTCGTATGAAGCTGGGCGAAGGCCTTGCCGGGCGGGCACTTAAGGAGCTCCGCCCCATCTGTACAGATCATGCCAGCAGTGATGGCGACTATCGATATTTCCCTGAGGCGGGTGAGGAATCCTACGAAACATATCTGGCCGTACCTATCAGGCGCGGGATTGAGAAGGTAGGGGTTCTGGTTGCGCAACGTCTTGAAAATAATCCATTTACGGATCATGATGTAGCCGCAATGAAGGCGCTTACCTCGCAATTGGCAACTGCGATTGAGAACGCCCGCGTATTTCTGGCACTATCCTCCACTACTTCGTCATCTGAGGATGACAACGCGTCCGGTATCATCGAAATGCTTCTGGTGAGTGGCGATGCTGTTTCACCCGGGTTTGCCAGCGGCGCTGCACGCGTGTATCGCCGCAGTCCGGCCGCCAGTGTGCTGCTCGGCGTGCAGGAGGGGCGACATAACGGCGATATTCTGGTTTCGCTTGAAGAGGCCGTGGTCCGTACAGAGGGGCAGCTCGAAGAGCTTCAGGAGAGTCTGGGCACAAAGCTGCCGGAGGCCGCGTCTCTGATCTTCGAAAGCCACCTTATGATGCTGAAGGATCGCAATTTCGTCGGCAAAATGCAGGACATGATAAACGATGGCACCTCTGCATCCCGCGCGGTGGCGTTAGTAGCTTCGGAATATATCAATCTGTTTGAGGCCAGTTCACACGATTACATGCGTGAGAAGGCACGTGATGTAGAGGATCTCGCGCTTCGTCTGCTCGACAACCTGATGGATGAAGATGATGGCGGTCCGCCTGAGTCGGAGGCTCACATTGCTCTGGCACGTGATCTGCTGCCGTCTGATATTCTGCGTATAGCACTTGGCAATGTGCAGGGAATTGTGCTGGCCAGTGGCGGTGCGACCTCGCACGTCAGTATTCTTGTGCGTTCGCTGGGTATTCCGATGGTGATCTCAAACTCACCGAAGCTGTTGAATGTAAAGGAGAACGACAGGGTTCTGCTGGATGCCGATATCGGCAATATATTCATCAATCCCTCCGTTGAGGTGTGTGAACGGTTCGCCGAACAGGCAAAATCGGCTGAATTGCTCTATGAACATGTTGAGAGGATGCTGCCGAAGACTGAGACCAGCGACGGGCA
>CAZAKU010000250.1:0-7589 GCA_964485765.1 uncultured Lentisphaerales bacterium | reverse complement strand
AGCTACAACAAGGCAGTTGAGATCGCCAACCTGTTAGCCGATGAGATACGGCGGGGAGAATTCAGTGTCACTCCACCAATCCAGCGTCTACCCCTGGACTCAACAATGAAATCTCTGGAAGTAAGGAGCCGCCCCGAATGAGTAATGATATTACACGTAAACTGATGCTCTACTTCCCTCGCTACGAATGCGAGAAACCGATCATCTACCACCTGGTGAAGGATTACGATCTGATCGCCAATGTGTTTCGGGCAAAGGTCACCCCGAAGGAGGAGGGTTACCTTGTTCTGGATGTAACCGGAACAAGCGAAAACATTGATCGGGCAGTAGAGTTTATAAAGACCTTCAATGTAACAGTTAACCCTGCAGAAAAGGGTCTTATATGGGACGAGTCACGCTGCACACACTGCGGCGGCTGCCTCACCCACTGTCCCACTCACGCTCTGCACATTGCCGACCCCGACACGCGACGCATTGAGTTCGACGAAGAGAACTGCATCGAATGTCTGGCCTGCATGAAGGTATGCGGGTTCGGAGCCTGTACCTCAGCTTTTTGAGAGGTGCGGTATGCATAGAGTATTCAAATCCTTCAGCCTGCGCGATGTAACCTTCAGGATCGCATGCAGCCAGTTGAGTATTGTTACCTCAGAACTTGCTCTGCAGCGCGAAACACTGGAGAAGTATATTATCCGGCATCCTGAATTCGGCAGCAGTTTTGTGCCGATCACCCCTCTGCCCGGGGCGCCCGAAGCGGCCAGGCGCATGTGCACGGCGGCCCGCACTGTCGGGGTTGGGCCCATGGCAGCAGTAGCGGGAACCATGGCTGAGCTCGGATGCGAAGCCGCAATGCAAAATAATGCCGAAGAGGTCATTATCGACAATGGAGGAGACCTCTTTCTCTGCATAAAAGAGCCCATTACAATAGGTCTTTACGTGGGAGAATATGAGGCGGCAAATGATCTCTGCTTCAACATAAAATCGGAAGAAACACCCATAGCGATTTGCTCATCTTCGAGCCGCATGGGACACTCTTCCAGCCTCGGAGACTGCGACCTGGCAACAGTCGTATCGCAGGACGCGGCACTGGCTGATGCCGCGGCAACTTTCGCGGCAAACTGCGTTCATTCCGCGAAAGATATAGAACCAGCCCTGCAGAAACTGATTGCCATAAACGGGGTCGACGGCGCAATCATCGCCAGTGACGGCAAGTTCGGCATGATCGGAAGGCTGCCTGAGATTACGAGAAAGAGTTGAGCCCATTGCCCGGACATGAAGCGGCGACATTGCGCATCCGGCAGTGTTGCCGATTAAGTGCGGGGACTAAGTGTCGGGACTAGGTGTTGGGATTTTCACGCCCTTTGGGCTTCGACTGCACCCTCTACAGATCCCAGAGGCGAGCGTCTCTTTTCACTCCACCATCCACAGATAATTAAGGCTGCCAGGCTAAAATAACAAACAGGAACCAAAAAGAATGCAACCCTAAGATCGCCGGAAACATTGCCTATCAGCCCCATAAGCCAGGCAAAGAATCCGCACCCCGGTACTCCGGCACATGAAAGCAGAATCAACAGCATTGTTGAATCTGCTTCAGGCATCCTATCCGAGCAATAGCTCTGTATACTCGGCCAGTATGGAGCACTTGCAATTCCAACAAGAAACAGGAGAGCAAAGAACAACCATAGATTTTCAATAAAGGGGAAGGAAAGTGCTATAAAAGCTCCTACCAATGATGAAATTATCAGCATCCTTCCGAAATGATGCGGCTTTATCAGAACACCACACCCCATTCTTCCAAGCACCATTCCTCCGGCAAAGAACGCAGTTCCAACTCCACCGGCCCATGCGGCTTCACCAAAACTGAGCTGGATGTAACTGGCACACCAGAAAGTCAAGCAGAACTCCCCTCCTCCGGCAAAAAACATAGCGAAGAAAAACAACCAAAACTTTGGGGTTGAAACTATTTGTACCGCATCATTGCGGGTCTTCTTCCAATGAATCGGTTCGGGGTGTTCAGGAAATTCGTGTCCTTTCCCAGCTGGGAAAAGAATTAGAGATGCAGAGATCAGTCCCATTAAAGAAACTCCGCCTATTAAATATCGCCATGAGACTCCGGCAGAGAGAAGAACACCCGAAACAAGAACGGTTACAAGAACACCTACGGACCAGAAAGAATGAGAAAAATTGATATATCTTCCCGGCTCCTCATTAGCATGCAGATCCCGCACAAAGGGGGTTGCCAATCCTTCAATAACACCCTCTCCGCATCCAGCTATCATCAAGCCAAGAAGCAGCATAGAGTATGAGGGCGCAACGGCGCATAAAAATACACCCAAAGCCATCAGAACAACGGAAACCCCGAATGATTTGCGCTTCCCCCAGCGTCCGGCCACAAAACCGCATAGCAGCATTGCAGCAACGACTGGTATTGTTCGTACTAAGTGTAATGCTCCGCCGGCTGCAAGACCCCCTTCATGCAGAGGGAAGCCCAGCTCATTTGCCAGTGCGACCAGTGCGACAGGGACCACCACCGACCCCGAAGCATAGGAGAAAAATGAGGAAAAGGATGCGTAGTCATAGCGCCCGAAACGCAAGGCACGTTTCGTTGATTTTGGTGATGAGTGCATTATTACTCTTTCAACTTCCTCGAGGCCGGGTACTTCATGATTTTCACAACGAACCCGTGTGCAGAACGTTTATGAAATATTCGAGCTGGCAGACGATTCCGAAAAAGTCCCTATATACAACCGCTCGACCTTAGCTCTGGCCCATGGGGTTTTACGTAGGAACGTCAAAGATGACTTTATTGATGGGTCACTCTTGAAACAGTTAATGTTAATCTTATATGACAACTCATCCCAACCGTAATGCTCATGCAGTCTGGTTACGATTTTCTCCAGCGTTACACCGTGTAATGGATTATTTGGCTGCTCATTATTCATAATTCTTATATACCTCGATGTCGTGAACTACCATTCCATAGCCCATAATATTCGCAATCTCAGGTTTACTCCGCAGGCGGCGCATTCAGGGCATCGCCCGGAATAGACTGCTCAGCGGCCACAAATATCAGATCGACGTGATCCCCGCCCTTCCTCTTCCAATAGTCCATTACCGCGCTGCTGTCGGCGCCCAATGCTATAGGTGACTGATCTGGAGAGAGAATAGAGACATGGTAGCCAAGACCAATCATATAATCCAAATACTCCCTTGGAGAAATTTGAGAGACCTGCTCCAGCCCCTTTGGCGAAAACTCGGACAGAATTACTGGACGATGCTTCTCCAGCAACGCTTTAGCACCAAGCATTACAAGGTGCTCAGCACCCTCCACATCCAGTTTGATAACATCTATGCTAGCAACATCCGCCAAATCCTTATCCAATACAGCCGTCGTTACGACGGGGCCGCAGGCAGTAGGAGTATCTCCGCTCAGTTCATGGAGAACCCCATTTCCTCCTCGCTCAAAGTAGGTGTATTGCGAAACCTTGTCAGCCAATGGTTTAGAGCGGACATCAATATTCTGAAACCCGTTCTCGGTTGCGCTTCGACGCAGCAGGGCGCAGTTGGTTTCACTCGGATCATACGAGAAGACAATGCCGCTTTCCCCTACAACCCTAGCGGCCATCAGGCTGAAATAGCCAATATTACAGCCTATGTCTATGAAGGTCATGCCGGGGCCGAGCGTTTGTTTGACCGCTGCCGTCACCTCAGATTCGTAGCTGTGCGTATTATAAATTTCATGGCCAATTGCCGACTCGGTATTCCTTACATAAATGAGGAACTCCGGAAGATTCACCGCAACGGGAGAATCCTCGGCGGTATTGCCTGAAGCGCTGCTTACACCAAATTCGACTGACTCAAGAAAGGCGCGAACAAGCCTTGCCCGGGTCATAGCACCGTGACGAATGCTCTCCATGTAAGTCTGCCAGCCATCCGAATCCGGTTCGCGTCCCAAAATGAGACGATAGCAGTAAAGGAGATCCTTAGGTGTGGCGATATCAGGGCTTCGCCGCGCCTTAAGCCACAGCTTAATCCGCCACGGAACGAAAGATTTAAAGAGTTTGTTCAATCGCATTCTTTTATGCCTGGGTTAGAGTCACTATCTTCATCACAGCCGGGGGAGCCTCTGGTTTGTCAGGGCTGTCATGAGCCAAAGAACCGGGCACCGATACAGCCTAAAAAAATGGCAATTGCATTGACGCGCAATCCCTCAATCCCGGAGCCTGATGTGGATGGAACGAACAGACGCTCATCTACACAAAAACGAACCGGCTCCATGTGTTAACACAGTTCCGGCCCGATCTTATATCGAAATTGATACGGTTGCCCGATTACTCAGCAGCGAAAACTGCGCGTACCTTTGCAGGGCGCTTAAGCAGTTCACGTGCTTCCTGAGGCTGAAGCGACTCCATCAGCTCTGCGTCCATGCCGAGGCCAACCAGACGGGCCTTGTGCACCTTGAAGCGACGCTTACGTTCACGTGTACTTTTCTTGGGGCGAGATATCGGTTTCTTATTAAATTTACGACCAGTTCCCATCTTCTTTCTCCGCTCTAGCTCAAAATACGTGCCCTCTTATCGGCACAGACGGCGCAATATGCCACATTTACATGAAACAGGGCAAGTAAAAAACGATATATTTACTCCTGCTCATCCGGTGCAGGACTCAGATCAAACCAGTTCAAGCCCCATCGTGCTGATGGCGGCCAATAGACAAACTGACTCGGGCCAACAAGATTCTCGGAGGGAACCGGCCCCCAGTAACGGGAATCCAGACTGCTGCCTGAGTTGTCTCCCATAGCAAAATATTCATCTTCTGTAAGCTGGATACTGTCGGACTCATAACGAAGCGGACTACGTGAGGTAGCGTACTCAGGGCCGACATGGCCTATCACACGGTAACCATTGTACCGCTCCTCCTCCCCCTCAACGCTCTCCATGCGCGCCATACGCGCAATCCCCAGAGGCTGAAAAACAGGTTCACCATTAATTATGAGGTCCGGAGGGCTTACCGAAAGCTTTTCATTCGGCAGACCGCACATACGTTTTATATAGTGCGCTCCATTAAGATTAAGCCCATCGGTGCTGAAAACCATCACATCTCCACGACGGGGAGCCCTGAAGTTCCACAGAAGTCGGTTCACGAATACCTGGTCACCCGAGATTTGAACCCCCTCCCACAAAACATCACCCTTCTCCATCCTCACCGAGCCGCCATCTGCACTGGCCTGACGCTGTATTTTGCCGAGATGGCCATCACCCCGATTCCACGCATCACGGGGGATGTAGTAGGCTTTTCCGCCAACCACGATCTTAATGCGTCCCGGTTTCTTACTATCATTAGAATCGACAGTCACCGAACCCGATGTACTTACCTCCACACGCTTGTACCACCCTCCGGTGAGAGCCCAGGTGAATGGACGCAGAACTACTGAATCGATCACACGCGCAGCATCTACAGGACGGCTATGAATACCATAAAGGGATGGCATCATCGAGCCGGTAGGGATTGCAAATGGCTGGAAAAAGTAGGCTCGGAAAGCCATTGCCACTGCGACAGCCACTACCAGGACTTCGACATTCTCACGCACAACGTGATTATTACATGGAGGCAGAACACTCTTGTAGATTATCTCAAGGTCAGCCATGCGTTCCGAGAGGGAATCATACTCGCGCTTCTTCAGCGCTGCGCGGACCTCTGCCAGGGCAACATCTACCCGCTCAAGCTTCTCGGGCTCAATCAGGTCTGAACGCATATTCCTATGATGCTTTATCTGGCGCAGCATCTCGCGCACATATTTCATCAATCGTCGCCGCTGAAAAAACTTCATATACCCGTCACCTTATGTATTCTTAAGCACAGCAACAAACGCATTTTGAGGCACATTAACCGAGCCGCACTGCTTCATACGTTTTTTGCCCTCTTTCTGCTTCTTCAATAATTTCTGTTTACGCGTAACATCTCCGCCATAAAGCTTTGCTGTAACATCCTTGCGAAACGCTCGTATCGTTTCGCGCGCAATGATTGTCCGCCCCAGTGCAGCCTGAATCGGCACTGAGAACATATGGGGAGGTATAGCTTCCTTCAGCGCTTTACAGATCTGAAGCCCCCGGGTACGTGCTTTATCGTTGTGAACCATGCATGAGAATGCATCCACGACCTCGGCATTGAGTAGAATATCCAGCTTCACGATCTCGCTCTTCTGATAGCCCGCGTGCTCATAGTCCATAGACGCATAACCGCGGCTGACACTCTTCAGGGTATCGTGAAAATCGATAAGAATCTCGTTCAAAGGCAATGAGCAGGTAAGGATAACACGGGTTGCATCAAGGCTCTCGGTATGTGTGAGCTCTCCCCGGCGATCCATTATCAGGCGCATGATCTCGCCGATATGCTCTCCATGGCAGATGATGGTAGCCGTTATCATCGGCTCCTCGATATGGTCTATCCGCGTGACATCGGGCAGATGCACGGGATTATCGACTTCGATCATGCTGCCATCGCGCAGAAAAACATTGTAGACCACGGCCGGATGGGTGGAGATGATATCGACGTCGAATTCACGACGCAAACGTTCCTGTATCACCTCCATATGCAGCAGCCCCAAAAACCCGCACCGGAAACCGAACCCCAGGGCGACCGAACTCTCGGTATGGAATGAGAAAGCGGCATCATTCAGCTGCAGCTTCTCGATGCTCTGACGCACCTTCTCGTAGTCGTCGGTGCTTACCGGATACAACCCGCTGAAAACCATCGGGTGCACTTCACTGAAGCCTGGAAGGGCCTCTGTGGCCCCGTCGCGAGTGCGGGTAACAGTATCGCCCACACGAATTTCACGCGGATCCTTTATGGTCCCTATCAGGTAACCAACCTGCCCGGGGCCCAACACTCCTGTAGGGAATGGCTCCGGGCTGAATACACCCAGTGTTTTCAGCTGAGTCTGCACCTCCGTGCCCATAAACTGAACCATATCACCCTTTTTCAGGGTACCGTCGGTAACCCGGACATAGGTAATAACACCCCGATAAGCATCATATTGAGAATCAAAAACCAATGCACGCGGAGTAGCTTCGGCACCGGCGGTCTGTGGCGGGGGAATGCGTTCAACAATCGCCTTCATTACCGCTTCTACGCCGAGCCCGGTTTTGGCGCTGATCATCAGAGGATTGTCCATAGGGATAGCCAGTACATCCTCAATCTGCTTACAGACACCCTCTACATCGGCATTCGGGAGATCGACCTTGTTGAGCACAGGTACGATTTCGAGATTGTTTTCAATAGCCATAAAGGCGTTGGCGACAGTCTGTGCCTCGACCCCCTGAGCAGCATCAACCACCAGCAGGGCGCCCTCGCAAGCCGCCATACTCCGGCTTACCTCGTAGCTGAAATCGACATGCCCGGGGGTGTCAATCAGGTTAAACTGATACACCTGCCCGTCATCCGCTTTATAATCCATCGTCACCGGATGCGATTTAATAGTAATTCCGCGTTCGCGCTCCAAATCCATGTCGTCCAGCAACTGATCACGGAAACCGCGCTCCTCAACAGCATGCGTCAACTGCATAATGCGGTCGGCCAGGGTAGATTTGCCA
>CAZAKU010000249.1:0-10279 GCA_964485765.1 uncultured Lentisphaerales bacterium | reverse complement strand
TGTACATGGTCGACTGAGGCAAGGCCATTTGTGGAAGATATGATGCGTAGAGCAGGGCTGTTCTTTCGCAGACGTTTCAGCGTCTTCAGTGCTTTACGGTCATATATCAGGTAGGGGGTTTGGATCAGCAAAGAGGTCTCTGCTTTGGGTATCAGTTTGGCTGTGGTTTCGTCCAGGAATTTGTGCCGCTTGCCGGAGAGTTTTGTTGGATTGTCACTCACGAAAACAACGTTTCGGACTCGTTGAACGCTCATTGTCGGGTGCAGGGATGCAAGCGAGTAGAGGTCCGCCATCTCCAGAATCTTGCTTTCTCGTGCAACATCTTCCGGGTCACTCAGCGGAGAGCCGCTGCCGATTTTTTTCGCGGGTCCGTAAATATCTTTGAATTGCGGCAGAAAGACTGCGTGTTTGTGCATCCAGAAGCTCTCAAACGATGTTGTTATGGAGGGGACACAGGGGCCTATTACAATAACGTCGCGATCCTTGTAATTGAAGGTGGGATTGCGGTTATAGTAGTCCTGTTTGTAATTGCGTCCCCCAACGATACCGATGCGGTTATCTATGACTACCACCTTGTTATGCATACGTCTGTTCAGCTTCTTCATGCGTGTAAGCATGCTTCCCATGTAATCGGTGGAGGATGGCGATGCCTTGGGGCTGAGGGGACGATAAAGGCGTACGTCTATGTTGCTGTGAGCCATTGCAATTCGTGCAATACTCCTCGGTCTGCCGATGGGGGTGAGTGCATCGATCAATATGCGAACGTGAACACCCCGTTTGGCCGCGCGCAAAAGCTCATCGAACATCAGGCGGGAGCAGGGGTCGTCGTGCCAGATAAAGGTCTGGATGTCTATGCTCTCGCGGGCAGCCCGGAAGAGGTGCAGTCTGGCCATAAACGCATCATCGCCGACGTCCAGAAGTGTCAGGTAGTGCGGGGCCTCGCCGTTTGACGGCTGTTTCGCTATCTTGTCGGCAAGATCCTGGTATTCGGAGTCGATTGCTTTGCCGGATGTTACGTCTCCGGATCGCCTTGACAGGATCTGTGCTACAGATTTCTCGTCCTGGGTCGGCAGGCCTGCGCATCCGGCAAAAATGAGCAGTGTGACAGGAAGGGAAAGCAGCGTTATTGCGTTTTTCAAACTTAAGCGCAGGTTTCGGAAGGCGTTAAGATGAAATATGGGTCTTTTGTTATAGCTCATATTTTATCAGTAGAGTTTATTGCGCAACTCTTTGTAACACCTTGTGTAGCGTGCTCCCAGCTGAGATTCACGGTGATCGAAGCCAAAGGCCCTTCGTTTTACGGCCATTACAGGGGGTGCCTGGATCCTTTTCGCCAGCCCCATTCCCTGGTACAGATTCCACCAGCGTTCAAGATCTTCAATGAAACTTCGCGGTGTCGGGAAGATTGATTGTATATTATCTTCGCAGTTCAGCTCTGATGCCAGTGATCCGGTGTTATACCATTCAAGGTTCTCCTCCGGAGTGGCCCGGTCCCAGCGTTCAACCCATGAGGCGAAGAGACGGTCGTGATATGGATAGTTCAGTGGGTCGCCCTTTCCCTCGTCGATATTTTGCTCGGTGCTCAGCTCTGCTGATGGGACAAGCTCGATGCTCCCGGTTGGTATTATTTCACTCTGGAAGACGTTTTCGTTGAGATGACGGGAGAGGGCCCATATCTCGGTTTTCCATAGATCCGCTATGAGAGCCAGGAATCCGCAAATGTCGCCGTAAAGAGTGCCGTAGCCAACTGTCAGCTCCGATTTGTTGGCGTTGCAGGTGAAAACGCCGCCGAAAGCATTGCTGACGGCTGACAGCACGCGTGATGAACGGTCGCGGGCCTGTACGTTTTCGAGCATAAAGTCACTCAGGGAAAGTTTATGCTCTCCTCCGTTGGGCATCATTATTTTGTGGTCGTTTATCTGCCGTTTAGTAAGGCTGACACTCTCCTCTATAGGGATCGTTGTGTAGCAGGTGCCAAGATTCGCGGCCAGCTGCGCTGCAAGTGCGCGTGTGGTGTCGGAGTTGTAACGGCTGGGCATATTTACCAGCAGGAGGTCTTCCGGCGGTAGTATGCGACTGTAAAGTGCGGCTGTCAGTGCTGAATCAATTCCGCCGGATGCACCTATGGCAACCTTTTCTATGCCCAGCTGCTGCATAAAGCTGCGGGCACCGAATTCCAGGGCGGAGAGAAGGTCGTCCAGCGAGTTCTCCTGATGCTTTACGGGGTTACCGAAGGGTTGCCCATCGAGCGGGATTTGGAAATACAGGTTTTCGGCTTTGAATAATGATGATGTACCTACCTGGTTGCCGCAGACATCATATATGCAGGATGAGCCGTCGAAGGTGAAGATTGTCATGCCGTTGTTCTGCAGGCTGGCCTGGTTTTCCTATATAAGGGGACGCTTATTGTGGCAGGCGGTAGCGTTGAAAACACGATTGCGCTTATGGTTCTTGTTAAAGGTGAAGGGAGATGCGCTTATGTTAATAAAGATGTCGCAACCCCTCTCCGCAAGAATGGAGAGAGGTGAGTGGTTGTAATCGATGTCCCAGCCATCCTCGCAAAGCAGACATCCGAGGGTCGCTGCGGAGGTGTCAACTGGTTGGGTAAGGCTCTCTGTCGGGACATTGCGCTCAAGCGCGAGCTTGCGAAGGTCGTAGAAGTGGCGACTGTCGTCGAATTGACGGTAGTTGGGCATGAGGGTCTTTATCACCCAGGGGAGTCCGCCTCCGCGTGGAGGGACAAGTTTGCCAGATTCGGCAACTAGCAGAGCGTTGTATTTGCGGACACGCCCATCCTCATTGCGGCGCTGCCAGTCAACCGCAACATTCCCGAAGACAATAATTATACCCTCGGATGCAGCTATTAGCTCATCGGTGCACCTTTCGCATTCTCTGAGGAAAGAGGGGCGCTCCCATTCGTCGCCCAGCAGGTATCCGGGGACTGCCATCTCCGGAAAGACGACCAGATCGCAGCCCTCTTTGCGTGCCGCCTCGACCTGCGTGATCATATTGCGCGTGTTAACTGCAGGCTGGCCGGGGATTACGCATATTTGCGCGACACACGTTCGCAGATCGCTTTTCTTGGCTGGGTTCGACGACATCTTAACTGCTCATGATCCTTTTAGAATGGACCGACTAACGCCAGCCGGAAGAAGAGGGTGTCATCGACTGTATAAGTTTCGTTCTCCGCCTCAATGCTGGAGCCATCATTTTCGTATTCACGGTTAAGTGCGAGTCCGATGTCGCCCCGCAGGCTTATCTCTGTTGAGAGCTGGCACTTTGCTCCGCCAAACAACCGTATCTCCTCTATGGTGAGACTGTCGGGTTGGTCGCTGGTTGCTTTCAACGCGTAGGTTCGGCTGTCCCACGCTACGTTTATGTGGGTGGAAAAACCGCGCATGGCATACCATGTTATCTCGCTTTCGGGAAAAGCAAAATCGAAACGCCATGTGTCGGACGGTGCCCAAACCATGCCGAATTCTGGCAGAACATATGCATTCCAGCCGGGTCTTACAAGGGCTCCCAGCTTCAAGGAGAGGTTGTGGTCGGGCGAGTAGAAGAACGTTAGTGATGATGGGTAGGAGAGCATGCGTGAGCCGGCGCCGCTGGTATCGCCATATATGCCGGGAAGTGTTCGTACCGAGAGTGAAAGGTTGTTTACGAAACGCCATGTCCAACCTAAATCAGGTGCCAGTTCGATGACGGATGACGGGAGCCCGATCCCGCCAGCGCCTGAGAAGAATATAGTGTGCAGGTAAAGTCCGAGGTCTATATCACCACCCAGGATGTTTTTGTAGTACCCAAGTCTTAGAGTTGCGTCGAGCTCTGTCTGTGAGATCTCGCTGAAATCCTCTATTTCGGCATCGCCGAAATATGCCAGACCCAGTGAATAGAGCGGGGGTAGCGTTTCGTCCAGGTACTGTGAGTATAGATCGGTGGTGGCTTTTCGGCTGGAGGTGACTGCCGGTGGTGGCGTGGTGCTGCCTGGTTCAAGGATCGGGTCTTCCCATGCAAAAAGATTTGCAGTGAGTGATGTAATGTAACAGAAGGTGATGGTTGCGATAATGCGTGTCATGACATGCCTGTTTGTTGTTGGTGATCTGGTCGCGCGAGTTCCGGAAGATGCACTTAAGTGGTATCGTTAATTAATAATGCGTTCAGCATAACTCAGCTTATGAGTGTTGCCAAGGTTGGAAGTGAAAATCTTTCGCGGATAATCCGCAATGTTACCGAGCGGGGATATGTTGTGAGTGTCAGCAGAAAATGAAGGGAGGCGGAGCTTCCCGGAGTACTTTGTCATCTGTACCTCGGCACCTCTTCGCCGCTTATTTTTGGTGATGAGATCACCTTTGCGTTTCGGTATCCAAATTGATATAGCGAATGGATTACCTCCTTGATTTTGCTGATATCCGTTTCGGGGTGAGCTTCTACAAGAATGATGTCTCCCGCCTTGATTCCTGCTTTTTTGAGCGTCTCCGGCAGTATCTCTTGATCAATGTGGTGATCGCCGATTTTGATAGTTCCGGATGGGAGAACCGTTACTTTTGCCTCTGTAACACGGCGGTCCTCACGGGATGAGGATCGTCCGTCGGGGCCATATATTCGCGTGGTTGCGAAACTGTTGCGCGGCACCCGTGGGACAGAGCATCCAAATGCGATTAAGGCTATAATGGAGATGGTTATTAAAGAAAGTGACTTTTTCATGCGGGGATAATAGTTCATGTTCTATTGCGATGTCACATGTTTTTTACTGAAAGTGCTGTTTTTTACTGACAATTAGTTTGTTGCGGTACCTGAAGGGTGTAGGATAGCCGTATATATCTTTTACGATTTGCGTATCATTTACACGTGATATGTTTATCGTCATGACGCATTTTTGCGTACTACGTCTTTAGTCGTATAGACAGTGGGTTAGTGAAGCGGTACATTTGCGCCATCGAATAGATGAGTAAGTTGGTCATCTATTAAAGCACCGCTGCAAATGTTGCATTAAAAGGGTGTAGGTTCAGAGAAGGAGATAGCAAATGAGTGATAATAACAGAAAACAGGGATTAGGAACTTTGGCTGTTCATGCAGGCCATGTACCGGACAGTGCAACGCTGTCGCGTGCCGTACCTATATATCAGACTACAAGCTACGTGTTCAGAGATGCTGAGCATGCCGCAAACCTGTTCGGTTTAAAGGAGTTCGGTAATATATATACCCGCTTAATGAACCCTACTACGGATGTACTTGAGAAGCGTATTGCCGCGATGTGTGGTGGCACTGGCTGTGTGGCTACCGCGTCAGGCATGTCTGCTATTTTTTATGCGGTGGCGTCGATCACATCGGCTGGCGAAAATATTGTAAGCGGTACTAACCTTTATGGCGGCACAGTAACGCTTTTCAAGCATACCCTTGAGCGTTTTGGGATTGAGGTCCGTTTTGTGGATACCTCGGATCCGCAGAGTGTAGAAGCGGCCATTGATGAAAAGACAAAACTGGTTTTCACCGAATCAGTTGGTAACCCGAAGAGCAATGTCGATGATCTGGCGGCTATTGCCGATGTGGCCCATGCGCATTCAATTCCCTTTATCGTCGACAATACAGTAACACCTCCACCCATCTTTAATCCTTTTGAGCATGGTGCGGACGTTGTTGTTTTCTCTCTTACCAAGATGATTGGGGGTCACGGTAACTCTGTTGGCGGAGCAATTGTTGAGAGGGGTGATTTTGACTGGGCTACATCCGGCAAGTTCCCGACAGTGGCCGGTCCGGATCCGAGTTATAATGGTGCCGATTTCTGGGCTGCTTTCGGCGGGCATGATGATGCGGTAGTGCCGGGGCTTGCGTATGTACTTAAGATTCGCTGCGGTATGTTGCGCGATACGGGTGCCTGTATCAGCCCCACAAACTCGTTCAATATTATTCAGGGGATCGAAACCCTGCATCTGCGGGCTCCCAGGCACTGTGAAAATGCCGCGAAGCTTGCGCAATTCCTCGAATCACGTGAAGATGTGGAGTGGGTTAAGTTTTCAGGTCTTGCGGGACATCCTGATTACGAGCGCGCCAAAAAACTGATGCCGATGGGGCCCGGTGCCATATTCGGTTTCGGGATAAAGGGCGGGCTTGAAGCCGCAAAGCAATTCATCGCCAACGTAAAGCTATCTTCACATCTGGCGAATGTGCTGGATGCTCGAACTCTTGTCATACATCCTGCCAGCACCACGCATCAGCAGCTATCGGATGAAGAGCAGCAACTTTCCGGCGTTTTACCGGAGATGGTTCGCGTGTCGGTTGGTATTGAGGATATTGAGGATATAATCGATGACTTCGCCCAGGCGCTGGATGCAGTAGCCGGCACATCGTAAAGTGTAAGTGAACCGCTGTTAAAGCGAGCCGTACTAGTTACCCTTGCTGCTGTAATGCGCAAGGGTAATTTTGTGATTAGCCCGAACAGTCGGGTGCCATATCCTAACATTTCGGTATCGCATTCGATTGCTGCAAAACGACCTGCCTGAGATCCGCTTTATTCTTGTTTTTGCCCCTGTTTATGGCATAGTTCGCCCCTTGTTTGCGATATATGTATGTGTTTTTAGTCCCGCCGGGTGCATTTTGCTTTGAGCATCTCTGCCACGGCTTCAGGAGATAAGGGAATATGAGGGAAATTGGAATAGGTGTTCTGGGGTTTGGTACTGTAGGTGCCGGGGCTGTAGAAATATTGAAAGAGAACGCAGATCTTCTCTCCAGGAGAATAGGTGCGGAGCTGGTGCTGCGGGCCGTTGCTGATATTGATATTGCTTCTGACCGTGGTGTTTCTGTAGATAGCTCAATCCTCACCACCGATGCTGCCGCAGTCGTGGATGATCCTGCTGTTGATGTTGTGGTTGAGCTTATAGGCGGCACTGGCGCTGCCAGGGAACTTGTCTGCCGCGCATTGAAGCAGGGCAAATCAGTGGTTACCGCGAATAAGAAACTTCTGGCTGAGTACGGCGAGGAGTTGTTTTCGCTGGCGGTTGAAAGTGGTGCTGAATTGCTCTTTGAAGGAAGTGTTGGCGGCGGCATACCTATCATTCGCTCTCTGCGCGAAGGGCTGATTGCTAACACCACAATTGAGTTGCGCGGAATTCTTAACGGCACATGCAATTATATGCTGACGCAGATGGGTAATGAAGGTCTCAGTTACGACGAAGCACTCGATGAGGCAAAGCAGAAGGGGTACGCAGAGGCCGATTCTGCTTTGGATGTAGATGGTATCGACAGTGCTCACAAGGCATGCATTCTGGCATCATTGGCATACGGCTTTCATCCTCCGTTTAAAGATATTTCTGTAGAGGGAATCAGCGGGTTGGATATTCGTGACGTCAGGTATGCCGCAAATCTGGGTTATCGCATAAAACTTCTGGCGGTTGTGCGTCGCTGCGATGCGGATGTTGAGGTACGGGTTTACCCGGCCCTTGTAGCGCTGGACCATATGCTGGCTTCGGTAAGCGGTGTCTTTAATGCAGTCATGGTGAAAAGCGACTTTGCGGATGACACCCTCTATTACGGTCGCGGTGCCGGCAGCAGGCCAACAGCCAGTGCGGTAGTGGGCGACATAGCAGATGCTGCCCGTAATATTCTGTTCGACTCGAAAGGACGCCTTGCACCTATTTCATTGAGCACATCTCCCGTTCGTCTGCTGGATCCGGGCAGATCGGTTTCAAGGCATTATATACGTCTCTCTCTTCTCGATCGCCCCGGTGTGCTCTCCCGCATTACCGGAGCACTGGGTGAGTGTGGCGTGAGTATAGCAACGGTGTTGCAGCAGGAATCCTGTGACGACGATTCTAGCGGCAATTGCGATTGCTATGTGCCGGTGGTTGTGATCACGCATAATGCGGCTGAATCGCATATCATGTGCGCAATAGAGAAGATAAAAGCGTTGAGTGTTGTTGGTGACACTCCTGTTCACCTGAGAATTTCGGATTAAATCAAGCAGTCGAGTTTCCCGGCCTGTATGCCCTTGGTACGGTTCAGCCGGAACTCTGTATGGAGAGATAGATGAAGGTATGTAAATTTGGCGGAAGTTCTGTGGCCAGTGCTGCACAGATCCGAAAAGTGGCTGATATCGTGAAGAGCGATCCGCAACGCAAAATAGTGGTTGTATCCGCTCCGGGTAAACGGCATGCAGAGGATATAAAGGTTACCGATCTGCTTATAAAGAGTGCCAGCAGTCGCTTGAAGAGTGGATCAGAGAATGCCGGGATCGAAGGTGCTGTTGCCCGTTTCGAGGGAATCCAGCGTGAATTGGAGATCACGGAAGATCTCGGGATCACGGAAGATCTGCGTTCCCGTTTCAGCTCCGATAGCTCTAACCATGGCAAGTACATGGATCTGCTTAAGGCGGCCGGTGAGGATAGCTGTGCGAAAATTGTGGCCGCACATTTGAGGAATCAGGGAATTGCGGCACGCTATGTCAACCCCGCTGATGCCGGAATGCTTTTGAGCGCTGAATATGGTAATGCGGTTCTGTTGCCGGAAAGCTATGAAAAACTGGCAAAACTGGCAGACCTCGATGATGTTATCGTTTTCCCCGGGTTCTTTGGCGTCACTCCTGATGGCGATGTGGTAACATTCCCCCGTGGCGGATCGGATATAACCGGCTCTATACTGGCTGCAGCGGTTAAGGCTGAGGTATATGAGAACTTTACCGACGTCGACAGCGTTTTCCCCGTGGACCCGCGGATTGTACCCGGTGTTAAGGAATCGATTCATGAGATGACATATCGCGAGATGCGGGAGCTTTCGTATGCCGGATTTGCTGTGTTTCACGATGAGGCTATCCAACCGGCGATAGATGCCAATATACCTATAAATATTCTTAATACGAATGCTCCGGAGCTTCCGGGAACCAAAATCGTTCCTGTCCGAGATGTCTCGATTGGCTCCGTGACCGGAATTGCCAGTGATGATGGATTCTGTACCGTTTATGTAAGTAAGTATCTTATGAACCGAGAGGTCGGTTTCGGTCGGCGTCTTCTGCAGGTTTTTGAGGAGGAGGGTGTCAGCTATGAGCATACTCCTTCAGGGATCGACAGCATGTCGGTCATCATCCGTGATCGCGATTTCGATGATGCCACGGCACTGCGCGTAATGGAGCGCATACGCGAGGAGCTGGCGGCAGACGACGTTAGCCTGGAGCGGGGGCAGGCCCTGATCATGATTGTGGGCGAAGGGATGCACTACACAGTGGGGCTGGCGGCGCGTGCTACCTCTGCATTTGCCGAAGCCGGGGTGAGCCTTGAGATGATTAACCAGGGCTCCTCTGAGATCAGTATGATGTTCGGTGTTTCGGCAGCTCAGAGAGTAGATGCCGTGCGCTCTCTCTATAAAGCATTCTTCATGGATAAGTAATTTACCGACGGGATCTCTATAAACTTTAATCTTTGGCCTACAGGGGATATGGCGATGAATGATCGAACTAAAGTAGAAATTTACGATACCACCATGCGCGATGGATCGCAGGCTGAGGGAATCTCCTTCTCTGTTTCAGGCAAGCTGCAACTTGCAAGAAAGCTGGATGAGTTCGGTATAGATTTTATAGAGGGCGGCTATGCCGGCTCGAATGAAAAGGATATGGAGTTCTTCCGTAAGATTCGATCCGAAAACCTTTCGAACTCGAAGGTGGTCGCCTTCGGCAGTACCAGGCGGGCAAATGTTGATGTTAAGGATGACCTATTCACTGCAAAGCTGATTGAGGCCGAAACTGAGTTCGTGACAATCTACGGCAAGAGCTGGCGGCTGCAGGTTACAGATGTGCTGCGCTCTACGGAAGCTGAGAATCGTCAGATGGTGGCCGATACAGTGGGGTATCTGGTGCAGAATGGGCGCCAGGTGTTCTTCGACGCAGAACATTTTTATGACGGTTACAAGGATGACCCCGATTTTGCCATGGCTGTTTTGAGAGAGGCCCAGTCCGCCGGAGCCAGAATGGTTGTACTGTGCGATACAAACGGCGGATCTCTGCCGAATGAGATAACAGAGATAACATCAAAGGTCGTTTCCGCCCTCAAGATCCCGGTTGGCGTTCATACACATAACGATGCCGGCATGGCTGTTGCGAATGTCGTTCAGGCTGTTTGTGCCGGGGCAACTCATGTGCAGGGCTGTATCAATGGGTATGGAGAGCGTTGCGGTAACGCAAACATCTGCACGATCCTGCCGACGCTGCAGCTGAAGATGGGGTGTGATTGTGTGCCAGAAGATTCGATGCCTCAGCTGCTATCACTGTCGCGCTGTACCGATGAACTTGTCAATC